>DATCWB010000545.1:0-27559 GCA_036566625.1 Pyrinomonadaceae bacterium | reverse complement strand
AACGGGTCGTCATTCTGAATCTGCCAGAGAGTGGCGTAGAGACCTTTACGGGCGAGAAGTTCCTCGTGGGTTCCTTCCTCTGTGACTCTTCCGCTTTCGAGAACGACAATCTTATTCGCCGACCGAACAGTAGCCAACCTGTGCGCGATCATGATGACGCTTTTGCCGATTGAAACCTGTCGCAAAGACCTCTTGATGGCTAACTCGGTTTCGCTATCGAGGTGCGAGGTGGCTTCGTCCAGCGCGAGCACGGAAGCCCCGTCGGAGATTTTGAGGAGCGCCCGCGCAAGAGCGATGCGTTGTCTCTCTCCACCTGATAGACGATGCCCGCGCTCTCCGACCGCAGCGTCCAGTCCGCCCGGCAAGGATTTGATCAAATCCAGCGCGCTGGCTTGTCGCAGCGCCTTAATAACTTGCGCTTCCGAAGCCAGAGGGTTTCCAAACAGGACGTTCTCTCTTACGGTTCCTTCAAACAGGTGCCCTTCCTGGCTGACCAAACTAATAGTTGAGCGCAGACTTCGGAGTTCCAAGTCTTTAATAGGTATGCCATCCAACAGTATTTGTCCCTCATCTACCTCGAAGAAACGCAGCAGCAGATTGAGCAGGGTGCTCTTGCCGGAACCGGTAGGGCCGACGATGGCGAGGGTTTCACCGGGGCGCAGGTGCAGGGAGACATTCTCCAATACCTTGACATCCGGGTCATAGCCGAAGGAAACATTTTCAAAAACGATTTCGCCACGAGCGGCCTCGACTTTCAGTTGCACGGGGCCACTCTGTATCTGAGGAGAGGAGTCCAGTACCTCCGCCAACCGTATCGCGGAATCGCTGGCGCGGTGATAGAGTTTGGTCACGTCCTCAATGGTCGTGAGAGAAGATAGCAAGGGTGGAAACCAGAAAGCAGCCCGGAAATATTCATCCGTCGTGAGTTCTTCGGCCGCGACCATTCGCCCGCCCTGCCCCGCAGCCAGAATAAAGCCCATGGCAAACATATCCGAAGTTAGTTGCGACTGGATCGTAGATGTGCCCGACGCCTTTAAAGCGAGGCTGGTGACCTGCGCATCGGCCTCGTGCAAACGGGCTACTTCCCGATCCTCAGCGGTAAAGCTCTTAACCTCGGCGATTCCGCCCAGGTTGTTTTCAAGCTTCTGGCTGAAGTTGCTGTTGGCTTCCCCCAGACGAGCATAACTCTCGGCGATCCTGGGTTTGTAAAAACGAGAAATCAGCAGAAAGAAGGGCAGGCTGACGCTACCGACCAGCACGAGTTTCGGCGAGATGAGTAGCATCAGTATCCCGCATACGGCGATGGTCATGACCTTCTCTATCAACTCATCACCGGCGCGTTCAACGAATTCGCCGATGTTCTCCGTATCCTGTGTGACCAGTCTGACGATCCGCCCGGTGCCGTAAGTGTCGAAGAAGGTCATGTCCTGCGTTTCGATCTTGGCGAGCAGATCGGTGCGGAGGTTGTGCTGGGTGGCTTGTCCCAGCCGGCTCCATGACCGCTTTCGGTAGGGCTGGATGATGAAGTTCGCGAAACTCAGGAGCGTGGATAGACCTAACATGAACCATAGCTGCGAACTTGTCTTGACCAAGCCCAGCGTGCGCAGGAAGCGAGGCCCTTCTCCGCGAGCGGTCTTAAAGATGATCATGAATGTGGGGGCTCGGCTCAGGGTGAGAGCCTGACCCACGACCGACAGGAGAGGAGGCAGTATCTGCTGATTGCGTGCAGGAATGGAACTCTTGATGACGCGCGCCAGAGAAGCAGTGTGCGGGGCAGACGAACCGGCGGGCAGGCGAGGAAAAACTGCCCTTTCAGATATGTTCTTTAAGCAATTACGTAGGAGGGATTCGACGCTCCGGTTAAGGGTTGACGGAGAGTAAAAAATTAGAACTCTCCCCGTCACCGGGTTGCAGCGGGCGCGCAGAACACCGGATTCCGAGAGCAGTCCGGTTTCCAGATTCTGAGCCAGGCCGGGATTCTTCCTAAGCGCTTTTATTTCCCAGCGCTCTCGTCCGGGGATGGCGGAGAGCAAGCTTAACTGCCAGGGGTCTTGCTGGTCTCCCTTCCGCCGGCGAGCCACCTTAGTTTATCTCCTGGCCCTGCTCAAACGTGGTCTCAGAACCCGGCGGCGGATATGGCCCGCCCGCGGCCTCAGCTCTTAGTTCGTCCGTTGCCTCGGCCGCAATGTCTCCGAGGTCTTCCAGTGCCTGCTCGGAAAACTCTCGAGCCTTATTACCCGCCCGAATACCGAGCTTGATCCCGGCCTTGGTGAGGTCCCGCCAGTTTTGAGAAAGGATCACTCCGGCCGCAAGTCCGCAGGCGAAAAGCGCACTCTTTTTCATCCCGTTACTTTTTCGAGCAGGCTCTTTCATCTCATTACTTTGTCGAGCAGACTCTCTCATCCCGTTACTTTTTCGAGTAGGCTCTGCCCGGTGTGAGATTTTGCTAATGAATTGGCCTTAACGGCAAGCAGCCCGAGAGGGCCAAAAGCCATAGTCGCGGCGACACCTAAAATCAAGTGAACCGCACCCTGGGAAAGGTCTCCCTTGACCAGATGACTGCCACCTGGAATAACCGCCTCGGAGAGAAACCCCACAGCTACTTTTGCTGGGGTAGCTGAATTTGAAGTTGTCGTTGCCATTCTATTCTCCTAAGCCTTTTCAGACGTTTTGACCATGGCGGACCTTTTTAATTCTCATAAAGCCCGTCGCACCTATTTCGATTCGCCCCTAATATATCGCTACTTAGGCCTTTCCGCAAGATATTTCCTCACCACTTTCCGACGGTTTTTTGACTTCGATTTCGCGAGCTAAGTTGCAGCTAAAGAGCAGTTTCACTCCTGACTTCGCCACTAACTTTCTACTTCCTGAGCAGTCTGTTTTTCGACAGAAAGCCTTGTATGGTTTGATTGAATTCCTGTGGCTTTTCCAACATCAGGAAGTGGCTCACATCCGCCCACATATAAAACTCCAGCGTGGGGGCGAGGGTGCGCAGGAACTGCTCCGTGTCGGCAGGCCAAAACGGCGACTTCGCCAGAATCGCCAGTACCGGAATCTTAATCGGGGTCTTTTCATAGACCTTCTCATCCGCCATGCCCTCCATGGCGCTGATCGCTACGTGGCCGGGCGTCGAGAGCATCACCTTGCGGATTTCGCCTTTCATCCTGGCATCTCTGATCGGCGTCAGCATCCCGTCAACCATCTGCGGCGCGGTTGAAGGATAATCGCTCCGCATGCGTCCGATGAACTGCCCCATCTGCTCTTTCGGAAACATGAGCCGCAGTGCCCCGTCAACGATCACAAGGCCGAGCGTCTTCTCCGGGTAGAGCCTGTAAAACTGCCTGATGATCGGCGTGCCCATACTATGACCCACGAGCACCGCGCGCTTGACTCCCGTATCTCGCATCACCGCTTCGATTGAGCGCGCGAAATAGTCCATCGTGTAATTCACCTGCGGCTTATCGCTCCGGCCGTGTCCCGGCAGGTCGAGGGCGACGACGCGCACGGCCGGGAAGGCTTCCACTTGCGCATGCCAAAAACTCAGGTCGCACGTCCAGCCATGAACGAAGATCAGGGCTTCTTCGCCCTTGCCACTTGCCTGATAATGAACCTTCGTCTCGCCATACTTTGCGAAACGGCTTTCCAATTCACCGCCGCGTGCCGCGCCCGCCAGGAGCAGCAGTAACAGGCATAAACAGAGTGGAGAATTGCTGCTGTATGGACGACCGTTAGTGTCGAGACTTCTAAGGTTCATGTTTCCACCTCGAAAGAAAGTTGCTGCACTTAAATAAAAGAAGCCGCCTGACGCCCCACATCGCCCACGCAAGCTGGCGAGTTACATCATTTCACTCATACCTCAATGCCACCATCGGGTCTACCTTCATTGCCCTTCGTGCCGGGATATAACAGGCCAGAAGTGCCACCATTGTGAGTAGCGTCGAGACGCTCACAAAGGTTAAGGGGTCGGTGGGCGAGACTCCGTACAATAGACTTCCCATCGCCCTCGTGCCAACGACCGAGAGTAAGAGGCCGACGAGGACGCCCGTCATGATAAGCGCCAGCCCCTCGAAGATGATCATGCGCAGCACGTTACTTCGCCCGGCCCCCAACGCCATCCTGATGCCGATCTCTTTGGTTCGCCCACTGACCGCGTAGGCCGTTACACCGTAGATGCCGATTGACGCCAACCCCGTCGCCAAAAATCCCAACAACCCTGCCAGCCAGATGAGCACCTTTGACGACCCGACGTGCCCGTCGATCATTTCCTCTAGTGACGATACCTCTGTGAAAGGTATGTCCGCGCTGATTGACTTCAACACGCTGCGGATACTGTTCGCCAACGCCTGCCGGTCGCCGTCGCTGCGGACGATTAAAGAAACCGCCCCTGGTGTGTCTTGCTTGAGCGGTCTGTAGGCGAAGTAGCGCGGCCTCTCCGTAGGCCAGAGGTATTTTGAGTCTCTCGCCACCCCCACTACTTCCATAAATCTTGTCTTCTTATTAAACGGGTCTCTTTCAATCAAATGTTTGCCGAGTGCGTTCCCGTCCGGCGAGAGACGCCGTGCCAGAGTCTCGTTGACGACAACCACGTCGGGGCTGGATTGATCATCGTGCGCGGTGAAATCCCGCCCGCGCGAAAGCGTTATCCCCAGCGTCTCAAAATAGCCCGTCTCCACGCTGTTCAGATAAAGCGAATCGGGTTGGTCGAGCGCGTACAAAGACTGTCGGCTACCTGTGAACACATCCAGCCCGCCGGAACCCGGTGTCTCCCCCGCGACCTCCAACCCGATGATCATGTTGGCTCCGCTTAAAGGCATGATGTCGGCGAGGGTTGCGGAGCGTATCCCCGGAAGCGCACGCACTCCGGCGAGGAGGTCTGCCCGCAGCGTACGCTGCCGCGTTTCGTCATAACCGAAGCCTTCCAGATCAACCGCCATCACATAACGGTGTTCCGTCTCGAAGCCATAATCTGCTGATTGCGCCAACCGCATGTTCCTGATCAAAAGCCCCGATGGAATCAGGAGAAGTAATGAGACGGCAACCTGTGTGACCACGAGTGCGTTACGAAAGGTGAACCGCCTTCCGCGCCCTGCTACTGCCGCGGGCATCTCATCCTTCAACGTTGACATAACGTCAGGCTTCGAGGTTTGAAGCGCAGGGACGAGACCGAATGCTATGCCGGTGATAAAAGACAGCAGCGCGGCGAACAGGAGGATTCGCCAATCCAGACTGGTGTCAAGGAAAATTGCCGGGTCTTCTCGCGGCACAAGCCTCGGCAGGATAGCCAGAAGGGCATCGGTAGCCCAACGAGCCAGCAGCAGTCCGGTCGCGCCCCCGAGTAGCGATAGGAGGATGCTCTCCGTTAGAAGTTGTCGGATGATACGCCCCCGGCTTGCCCCCAGCGCGAGGCGAATGGCAATCTCCCTCCGGCGTTTCGTAGCCCTGCTGAGCAACAAGCTTGCGACGTTGGCGCAACCGACCAGAAGTACCGATCCCATCACCACCATGATGCCGAAGATTCCAAGCCATGCCTGTTGTCGGTCACGCGGGCTAATCTCGATCATGGTGGCAGGGATCACCTGGTTGGGCGTTGGCGGTTGTTCGTCAGGGGAATCGGTGAAGAGCCGGACTTTAGTAACCTGGTCTCGCGCGGCGGCGATAGTTTTAACGACCGCCTGTGCCTGAGCCAAACCCACCCCCGGTTTCAGTCTGCCAATAACCCTCACTTGGTAACTGTCAGGATTCTTGATCAGGTTATTCTCCGGGTGCAGTCTCGCGTCCATGGCGATGGGTAGCCACAGGTCGTGCCGCCAACCCAAAGCCACTCCCTGAAACTCTCTCGGGGCGACGCCGATAATCGTGAAAGGCTCTTTCTGGAGGATAATAGACTTGCCCACAATATCTGGATCGCCTCCGAAACGGCTCTGCCATAGCCCGTGACTAATGACCGCCACCGGGTGCCCGCCCGGCGTGTCGTCTTCCTCCGGAGTAAAGGAGCGGCCGAGCGACATCCTTACACGGAGCACGTCAAAATAGTTTCCACTGACTTTAGCTACAGCAACCCGCCCGCCGGTGGACTCCGAGAGCAGATTAAAGCTATCGAAATCATAGGCGGCCAAACCCGTAAACACGTCGGTGCGTTCCTTGAAGGCCAGATAATCCGAATAAGCCGGGATGTTATCATCACGGATACTCACGAGTTCTCCGGCGTCGGGGAGGGAAAGGGGACGGAACATCGCCGCGTTAATAAAGCTGAAAACCGTGGTGTTGAGCCCGATGCCTAAACCGAGCGAGAGCACGGCCACAATCGTAAATCCGGCGTTCTTGCGCAACATCTGCCAGCCGTATCGAAGGTCATTCCAGAGGTCTTCCAGCAGCCTGATGCCGCGCGCCTCCCGGCATTGCTCCCTCGATTGCTGCAACCCGCCGAAGTTCCTGAGAGCAGCATAACGCGCCTCCTCCGCGTCCATTCCGGCTGCGGCGTTGAGTTCGATCTGCCGCTCCAGATGAAAGCGCATTTCTTCGTCCAGTTCACGGTCCAACTCAGCCCCCAGAAAGAGCGCCCGCAATCGTTTCATCAGCTTGCCAAACATCACAGCTATCTCCGTTCAAGCGTTGCGTAAGATCGCGTCTATGGCGTTCGAGAAACGTTCCCATGTTTCGCGTTGGGCTTCGAGTTGTTTTCGCCCCGATGCGGTGAGGCGATAGAACTTAGCACGCCGGTTCTTTTCCGACGGCCCCCACTCCGCCGAGATCAGGCCGCGCTCCTCCAGCCGGTGCAAGGCCGGGTAAAGAGACCCGGGAGTTACGCTCAACACTTCGCCTGAGACGAGTTGTATCCGCTGCATGATGTCCCAGCCGTTCAACTGGCCTGAGCGTAGCAGGCGCAGGAGCAGCAATTCGAGAGTCCCCTGCAACAAGTCGGCCTTTGGTTTCTTCATGGCATCTCCTGTCGACCTACGATAGGAAACCACTGTAGGCGGAGACATATCGGATGTCAATAGGAAAGACAGATCGCGCTCATGGGCACAAAGAATGGGATGAATGTGACTAAAGGTGAAAAAACAAATGTCCGCTTGCTACTCGGCTTGAATCGCCCGCGCAGCCTTCTGTCTGCTGGTCAGTTCATTACATAGTTTCGAGGCGGGCGGCATCAAAAGCCCAAATCCTCATGTTAACGGGCTGCCATCCGAAAGACTCATCAGAGTCAAAATAATCATTTGTGGTTTAACAATATTTATAGTATAAAACATTTGTTAACATCCCCCATGTTGATAACCTGAGACATTCACAACCGCAGGGAGCGGATGGCGTCCGAAGTAGGCCCGGCTATAAGGTGCTGTCTCCTCTTGATTTAGCGACGAGTGCATGCTGTTCGTCAATCGGGTTGCCACCTGCCTGATGTCGCAGACTTTGCCTCTCATAACTATGCCCGGTAAGACTTTCTCACCACAATAATTTCCGCGAGACGGGTACTACCCGTCTTGCAGTTTCGACACAGGATATAAGGGAACTCATTTTATGAAGGGCCTGCGACCGACTATATTACTCACGACTTTGCTATTCACCCTCGTCTGTTTCGGGTTCCGACCCGGCGCGCCTGTAAGGGCGGAGTACGGACAGTCCGAGCCTGCGAGGAAGAAAGAGTCGGCCGACCTACGTCAAAAAGTTAAAGCCGGAGTGGTGGAGCGCGTCAGCGTAATAGTTGAACCGGCAGCAAGCTGGACGGATGACCTGGACGTTGCGCTTAGACTAAACGGCGCGGGCGATGTTCAAAAATTCCGACACTTCAACTTCCGTGTCACCACACTGCCCGTTGCCGCCGCCGCAGCGCTCGCCGCACGCCCGGACGTTGCCTATGTCTCGCTGAATCGTCAGGTCGGGAATCTCGGTCACGTCTCGCTGACGACCGGCGCTGACGCCGTGCGCACCACGTCGGGCACGACGACCGCAGGATTAGACGGGACGGGCGTCGGCATCGCCATCCTCGACTCGGGCATTGACACCTCGCACAGAGCGTTCCTCGACAAGTCGAACGGGTTGCGCGTCGTGTACAGTCAGGACTTCACGGGCGAGGGTCGTACCGACGACCCCTACGGTCACGGCACACACGTAGCCTCCATGGCTGCCGGTAACGGCCGCGTGTCAAACGCACAGTATATCGGCATCGCCCCAAACGCGGCGGTCGTGAATTTGCGCGTCCTGAACTCGCAGGGCGTGGGCACGGTTTCGGGCTTGCTGCACGCCCTCGACTGGTTGTTCTCGAACCATGCGGCCTTCCGAATCCGCGTCGTCAACATGAGCCTCGGCGCTCCGGCAATAGATTCTTACCGCTTCGATCCCGTCTGCAAGGCGGCGCGTCGTCTGGTTGACGCCGGCCTCGTCGTGGTCGCTGCGGCAGGCAACAACGGCAAGGACGCTGAGGGGCGTAAGATTTACGGGCGCATCCACACGCCCGGCAACGAGCCGTCGGTAATCACCGTCGGCGCGGCAAACACCTTCGGCACGGACGCCCGCGCAGATGACGGCGTCACCACCTACAGTTCACGCGGCCCGACGCGGAGTTATTGGACTGACGACGCGGGCGTCCGCCACTACGATAATCTAGTAAAGCCTGACCTCGTCGCGCCGGGCAACAAGATTATTGATGCGCAGGCGGTGAACAACTTGATCGTCTCGCGGAACCCGCAACTCGATGCGGGTGTGAGCCCCGTCGATAATCGCCGAATGATGTACCTGAATGGCTCCTCGATGGCGACGCCCGCCGTCGCGGGCGCGGCCGCGCTCATATTGCAATCGAACCCGAAGTTGACCCCGAACATGGTCAGGGTAATTTTGATGTACACGTCGCAGCCGCTTGCGGGCTTCAACATGTTCGAGCAGGGTGCGGGGCAACTCAACATTGAGGGCGCGATCAGGCTAGCGCGTCTCGTCCGCACAGACCTGACGGCCACGACGCCGCTCGGCGACCCGCTGCTGCAATCCACCGCTAGCCCCACACCGCAGACGACCATCGCGGGTCACAGCTTCCCGTGGGCACAAGGGATCGTCGCCGGCCACACCTATGCGACGGGCGTAGAACTCATCACCAAGTATCAGAAGGTCTACTGGCTCGGCCTGCTGCTCGGCGACGGAGTAATCACGGGCGACGGTGTGATCACCGGCGACGCGACGCTCATGACAGGCGGCGTGATTACCGGCGACAGCATCCTGACCAGTCGCGGCGTGATCACAGGCGACGGCGTATTCTTCCTCGGCGTCAATATGCTTGCCGGCGACGGCACGCGACTGGCGGAGGGGGTCATCACCGGCGACGGGGTCATCACGGGCGACGGAGTTATCACCGGCGACGGAGTGATCACGGGCGATCTCACCTTACAGGCGCAGTCGGCGACCATGAACGGCGACGACACCACGGCGATGCCGGTCGAGGCCGACTGCGGCGTTGACTATCTGGACTACTAGCTCGTTAGCTTTCAACCTGCTCTCCCAAACGGATAGACGATTAAACGACAAATGCAGGTAAGGAGCGCGATGCTGGCTTCACTCGAAATACCACAACTGAACGCGGCGTGCGACGACGAAAGTCCGGCGAAAGATTCTTTACGCGCGCGCCCACTCCTTAACGGACACGAGCGCGAGGTGATCGACTTCCTCTCGGCGCGCCCGCTTCACACCGTCTACATGTCCGGCTTCATCCGCGACAACGGGCTACAGAGTCCGCGCAACCGCGGCACGTTCTACGGCTGCCGCGACCTGCATGGCCGACTCGCAGGCGTCGCGCTCGTCGGCCACATCACGCAGGTCGAGGCGCAGAGCGACGTGGCGTTGCGCGCGCTCGCACGCGCCGCCCAAAATTGTTCGTCGGCACATGTGATCATGGGCGAGCAGGAGCGGATTCGGGCATTCTGGAGTCACTACGCAGTCGCCGGGCAGTCGCCGCGGCTCGCTTGCCGCGAGTTGTTGTTCGTGCAGTCATCGCCCCTTGAAGCGGGCGATTCCCCGGCGGGTCTGCTGCGGCGCGCTAACGCGGATGACCTTCCACTCGTGATGCCTGTGCAGGCCGGGATGGCTGTCGAGGAGTGTGGCGTCAGCCCGCTTGAAGTTGACCCGCACGGTTTCCGCGAACGCTGCGCGAGGCGTATCGAGCGCGGGCGTGTCTGGGTCTCGGCCGGTGCGGAGGGCGACCTCGACTTCAAGGCCGACGTGATGGCCGAAACTCCGGAGGCCGTCTACCTGGAAGGCGTCTACGTGCGCCCCGGCGCACGCGGCATGGGTTTGGGGCGCGCCTGCCTGTTGCAACTCGTGCGCGAACTGCTCGCGCATTCGCGCGCCGTCTGCCTGCTCGTCAACGAGAGCAATCTTAAAGCACAGTCCTTCTACCTCAAGATAGGGTTCAGCCTACGCGGTCTTTACGAGACCATCTACCTGCACAAGACCGACGCCTGACAAGCTGCAAACCCTGTGGTGGCGGCGCGAGAAAGGGGCGCTAATGGACAGACAACTATATACCGCCCGGTACATGTGGACGGTCGTCGCGGCCGGTGCGGTCGTCATCGCGCTCGCCATGTTGCGGTTGCCCTCGGCACAGATCGGTTGGCCTTCACTGCTTCTGGCGATAGCGGCCGTCGCGATCAGTTCCAATTTCGTCATACGCATTCCGAGCGTGACGGGCGGCATCACCGTCGGCGACACCTTCATCTTCCTCGCGTTGCTGCTCTACGGCGGTGCACCGGCCGTCTTACTCGCCACAGCCGACGGGTTCTGCTCGTCTCTGCGTGTCAGCAGAAGGCCGCGCACCATCCTCTTCAACACGGCGGTCATGGCGTGCTCGACTTTCCTGACGGCCAACGTGTTGCAGTTAATCTTCGGCGACGTTACCACGCTGACCGCCGGGGGCTACTCCGCGAACTTTCTGGCGGCCGTCTGCGTCATGGCGATGACGCAGTATGTTGCGAACTCCGGCCTGATAGCGCTCGAAAAGTCTTTCAAGATAGGGCGGGAATTCTGGGCTACGTGGAAGGAGTTTTACCTCTGGTCGTCCGTCACTTATATCGCCGGAGCTTCGGCCGCCGGGTTTATCGCCTGCCTCGTCGGGGCGTTTAGTCTCTACGCCGTCGCACTGGCGACGCCCATCGCTGCCATCGTCTACCTGACTTACCGCACTTACCTGAAGAACGTCGAGGCGGCGGCCGAACACACTCGTCAGGCCGAGCGTCACGTCGAAGAACTGAATCACTACATCGAGGAATTGAAGCGGGCTGAGGAGGAGCGCGACGGGTTGCTGCTGCGCGAGCGCGAGGCGCGCGCCGTGGCGGAGGCCGCGTGCCGGCTGAAGGATGATTTCCTCGCCACGGTATCGCACGAGTTGCGCACGCCTCTGACCTCGATCCTCGGCTGGTCGAACCTGCTGCGCTCCGGCTCGCTCGACGAGGAAAGCACAGCCAAGGCCTTCGATGTCATCGAGCGCAACGCGCAGAACCAGAAGCGGCTGATCGATGATCTGCTCGATGTCTCGCGCATCATCGGCGGTAAACTTCTTCTGGACGTGCGCGAGATCGAGTTGGCGCGCATCGTCGAAGACGCGGTCGAAGTAGTGCGCCCGGCGGCGGCGGCCAAGGGCATCCGCGTCGCGTCGTCGTTCGACCCGGAAGTTTGGACTGTCTCAGGCGACGGCGGCCGGTTGCGGCAGGTGGTGTGGAATCTGCTCTCTAACGCCGTGAAGTTCACGCCCGAGGGCGGGAGCGTCGAAGTTCGCGTGGAGCGAGACGGCGGGCGCGCGCGAGTCGCGGTCAGCGACACGGGCAAGGGCATCGCTCCCGACTTTCTGCCCCACGTTTTCGAGCGTTTCCGTCAGGCTGACGCTAAGACAACACGCGCTTTTGACGGTCTCGGGTTGGGGCTCGCCATCGTGCGCCACCTGGTCGAAGCCCACGGAGGGACGGTGCGAGCGGATAGCCCAGGCGAGGGATTGGGCACGACCTTCTCGATTTATCTTCCGCTCTCGGCCGTGCGCGCGGGCGACCCCGAGCGCACCGAGCACATGAGACTCCGGCCTGCGGCTCGCTCCTCGGAATCGCTGCGCGGCGTGCGAGTGCTTGCCGTTGACGACAACGCTGATACCAGGGATTTGGTCGAAGCGGTGCTCAATCGCTGCGGGGCAGAGGTGAGGTCGAGCGCTTCGGCTGCGGATGCGTTAGCCGTCCTGCGCGAATGGAGGCCGGACGTGCTGCTGAGCGACATCGGAATGCCCCACGAGGATGGCTATGAACTGATCCGGCGCGTGCGCGAACTCGACGCGGCGCACGGCAGGTGCCTCCCTGCCGCAGCCCTGACGGCCTACGCCCGCGAAGAGGATCGAGGTCTGACGCTGGCCGCCGGTTTCCAGAAGCACCTCGTGAAACCGGTCAATCCCGCCGAACTGATCGCCGCCGTGGCATGCCTCGCGCGCCAGTCGGCCTGCGCCGAACACTGACCCGGCGCGCGGATTTGTCGCGCCCTTTGTTTAGCGTTACGCCTTGAAGACTTCAAAGAGAATGGGCACAAATCAACGAGGCAACCTCAACTCGTCACAGAGCTAAAAACTCTTGCGGAAAAGATAAGAGGCTTTGATAAAAAAGCTGCGCCCGTTTCCGCGAAAACCCGGCTCGCGTAATCCCGTGTAGGGGTTAAAACCGTGATAATTCAGGTCGTCGTTATAACCGGCGTAAAGGGCTGTTCCGGGGCTGGGCGTCCAGCCGAAAATCAACTGCGGGCGAAATCGTGTGGAGACGTTGGAATAATCGAGTCGGAGGCGTGTGAAAGTGCTGCGCGTGAACTGGTACGTCGAACGCAGGCTGAACACGTTGTCGTCAAAGGCGACCTCGCCGTTGTCGTGGCGCGTGAGCCGCGTGCGCGTGTAATTCAACTGCGACTGGAAGGCGGAGGTCGGTTGATAGCGGATGGAAGATTCGATGTAGAGTTGGTTGCCGGGGCCGGGGTCGAGTCCCGGCGTCGGCAGTAAAGGTAAATCTTCCCGTCGGCGGCGTTCGTTCTCTTCGAGGAAGGCGAGGTACGGCGGGCTGACGCGCGGAAATTTCGGCCCCGCGCCTCTGTCGTAATCCAGATTGCCGTGGCTGTGACTGAGGACGGTTAAGAA
This sequence comes from Pyrinomonadaceae bacterium, assembly GCA_036566625.1. Classification (GTDB taxonomy): domain Bacteria; phylum Acidobacteriota; class Blastocatellia; order Pyrinomonadales; family Pyrinomonadaceae; genus JAIVJZ01. Next base: position 14,424 of record DATCWB010000545.1, on the reverse strand, counting down.
AAACAGTTGTTTCGAGGGCGCGCTCTCAATAAAACCGTAAATTTCGCCGCGATGCGACGAACGCTCGGAACTCTCACCGAAAAACGCGCCTCGCTGGGTCGCGTTGCGCCTCGCGCCGAACTCGTGCTCGAACACGCGTTCGTAGCCATATTCCAAGCCACCGCCGACGAAGGTTTGCCGTTGCAGTGCGAGCATGCCCTGCGTATTGGATTGTAAACCCTGTGTGCGCCCCTTCCAGTCATAGGTGGCGTTGGTGCCGTTGTTGAGGCGTTTGTAGATGATGCTTTTCTTGGCGTCGCGGTCGGTTTGATATTGGATGAACGAGCCGATGTAGTTCGTGTCGGTGCGCTGCGTAAACCCAACATCGGCGCGGTAGTCATTGGTCCGGCCGATTGCCAGGTAATTCATGTACCAGTTTCTGTCAGACCTTTCGAGATAAGCCCTGTAGCCGAATCCGTTGCCCGTCCGGTACAAAAAACGGTTAACGTCCGGGTTGTAAAACTGGCCGCGCGAGTTTGTGCCGGCGACCTGAAACTCGGCGATGGTTTTCGGGTTCAGGCGGAATCGCCCGTCGAACCCGGCGGTGTGATTATGGCGCTCGGTAAAGTTGTAGGTAGTGGCGAAAAAACCTAAGTTGTGCTGGCGGCCGATGTCGCGCCTCAGTCGCAGCACTCCGATGTCCGCGTTTTGATCAACGAAACGCTCAAGGCCGCAGACGGTGTTCGGGCTATTCACACGCCGCTGCCGGCACAAGTCCAAACTCTGACGGTCGTCTATCGAGTAATTGCCGGGAGCATTGTCGGAGGCGTAGAGCAGGCCGAAAGTATTTCGCCCGCGCCTGCCGGTTAATTTCATAGCCACGTCCGGATCAACAATCGCACGCGTGTTAACGATGTTCAGGCCGCTCTGGAAAATATCGATTCTTTCCAAAAAGAACGGGCGTTTTTCGGGAAAGAAGATCGGGAAACGGACGTTAGCCGTGGTTACGGGCGAGTCGGCTTCGACCTGTGCGAAATCAGGATTGTAAGCAAAATCGAGCGTCACGGTCGGGGTCAGACTGAACTTCGCGGTCATCCCCGCTTCCGCCTTAACTCCTTCGTTGACGAAACGCCCCGCCGGGTCTTGATCAAAAGTAAAACGCGTGCGCCGGCCCGTTTCTGAGAATGTCAGCGTCGGATTAATCTCAAGCTGGCGCGTCGTGGAAATATCTTCCAGTCCCGTAATATGACCGGCCTGATTCAGTGAACCGGAGATGCTGCGGTTGTTCGGCATCCATGAGTTGTATTCGTTGTTGTTGTATTTGACGCGGCGGAAAATGTGCAGACCCCACTGCTTATTTTTACCCGCCTCGTAGCGTAGCGATTTGAAGGGAATCGCCGCCTCTACCATAAAGCCGTCATCGGTCAGGACGCCTTTGGATTCCATCACCAGATCGACGCTGTAGTCTTCGCCGCGCCCTTCCGTGTATGTGCCGTCGGCCTGTATGCCGAGGGGATTGAAGAAGATGACGTAAGCCTGACGCTGGTCGTTGAAAGTGTCTATGTAGACGAGCACGTAATCGTCGTTGAAAATGTTGTCGCGCCGCGCCACGGTCGCGCGCACTTTGTCCCTGTCCTGTTTGACGCGAAACGCCAGATAGAGATTCTTCGCGTCATAGCCCATCAACGCTTCGGTCGGGTGTGTGGGGGCTGTGTTGTCGCCGGGCTGCGTTTGCAGAAAATCTCCGAACACGGTGGCGCTCCGCCACACGGCCTCGTCCAGACGGCCGTCGATTACCGGCGCGCTTTCAAAACGCGGTATACGCGCGGCCGAGTCCTTTGGGGCATATGGCGAGGCCGGCAAAGTCGCGCCCGGCTTTGTGTTTGCCGTTTCCGGCTCGGGGGTGGTCGAAAGGGGCGACGAGGCAGGCGGACTCGCCGGTTGATTTTCGACGCTCCCGCCTGCCACGGCCGGACTGGGGGAGGGAATTTGCGCCGCGCTGTTGAGCGCGCACAGGAGGATAACAAGGCACAGCCCTGGAATGATTTTCATAAAACGTAAACCCGTATTAGTTGCTTATCGTGCGATTGGCCGGATCGGATATTAGGCATCCGATTCCGAGACCATTCTATAGACCACAACCAGAAAACACCGGCGGGGAGTGATTTGTGGCAATTATTTACAGCGGATTTGGAATCAAAGCCGGGGCGACTGGAAACAGGTGCCCCGGCTTCGACCGTTCGCAGGTTATTTAACTATGTCGCGCGAGCGAAGTTTGATGATCTGTTCCAGAGTCAGGTCGTTGAAGCCGCGCGCCTTGACGCGCCTGATGTATTCCCTGTCAATCTCGTGATTCTTGAGACGGACGGCCGATGCCACGGTGATGTCCGTATAGCCCTCGGCCTTTACCCCGTTGACGAACTCGGGCGTGATGTTGTGGTTCTTGAGCCTGATCAGTTCTTCAATCGAAAGGCCGTCGAATCCGGCGGAGCGCATCCGGTTGATAAATTCCTGCGTGATTTCGTGATTACGCAAACGAATGAGCTTTTCGAGCGGCTGCTTGTCGAAACCCATCGCCCGCACTTCCTTGACGTAACGGCTGTCGATATTGTGATTTCGCGCGCGGATGAGTTCTTCTATGGATAAGCCTTGATAACCGGCGGATTGCATCTCGCGGATGAACTCCGGCGTCACGTTATGGCTCGACGCGCGCAAAAGCTGTTTGAACTCCAGCTTGTCATATCCCACAGACTTCAAATCTTCGATCAGGTTCGTCGTCAACCTGTGCAAAGCTGCTCGCAGCAAATCCTCGTCGGTCAGGTTGCCGTAACCGCGTTCACGCATCGCCGAGACGAAACTCTGGCTCGGCGTAAACGTCCAAAAGCCCGCGCCTTTTCCCTCGCGAAAATAACCTTCGCAGGCAAACGTTCCGGCCTGCCGCACGACGTTGAAATTAACATTCGCCCTCGGCGAAAGCGCCGCCTCCGTAGTCAAACCTTGCAGTTCGACGAGCGGCACCGTTCCGCCCGTCATATTGAAGCCGCCCCCTTCCGAGCGTCTGTGATAGGTCAACTGTATCTCGCCGGGCTTGTCGCGTTTCAACTCGGCTATCCACTGCCCCGTGATCGCATTTTGCGCCGCTATCGGACCGAGGCCGTTAACCTTGCCGCCGCCGTTAGCGTGAGCTAAGACGAGAGCGGAAAAAGCAAGCAGCCCGGTTAAGGACATTAACGAAATACGCATCAGCTTTCCGGTTGAAAAGTGGTTCATTGCCGCCCTAAATATTTTCATAAGCCTCGTCCCGCTCCCTCTCTGTCGGTCGTGATTCAATCTCTACTCGATGATGCCGTGTATGCGCATCTCGACAAGCTTATTCAGTGTGACGTTATTAAAACCCTTCGCTTTCACACGCCTGATGTAATCCCCGTCAACACCGTGGATTTTCATAGTCACCGCTTCGCGCGGCGAGATCGAAGCGTAACCTTCGGCTTTCAGCCCGTTAACGAATTCAGGCGTAACGCTGTGAATGCGCATCTCCGTCAGTTGTTTTAGCGTGAGATTTGCGAAACCCATCGAGCGCATCTCGCGGATGTATTCCGGCGTGATTTTAAAGATACGCATTTCCACCAGCGTTTTGAGCGGCTGGCGTTCGAAGCCCATCGCCTGCACTTCCTTCACATACTGGGCGTCAACTTTGAAAATGCGCGCTTCGACCAGTTCTTTGAATGACAGATTTTCAAGCCCGGCTGATTTCAACTCGCGTGCGAAGTCGCCCGTCACTTTGAAAATGCTCGCCTCGACCAGTTGCTTGAAAGACAGGCGGTCGTAGCCGGCGGCCTTTAAGTCTTCGATGGTTTTAATGTTGATGTCGAAGAGCGCGGCGGAAAATAGATCGTCTTCGGACAGATTATCGTAGCCGCGGCTCTGCATCGCCGAAACGAAACTTTGGCTCGGCGTCAGAGTCCAATGTCCTGCTCCTTTACCCTCCCGAAAAATTCCTTCGCACTGGAACGTCCCGGCTTCGCGCACCAGACGAAAATTAACGTCCGTCCTCGCGGCCGAAATCTGTTGGCGGGTCAACCCTTGCAACTCGCCGAGGGAGATGCCGTTGCTTGAATTGTGCTGCCCGCCGCCGGCCGACCGGCGGATGACCGTGAATTGCACCTCATCGCCGTTTTTGCCGTTGAACTGGGCGAGCCATTCACCCGTAATCGCAGCCTGCGCCGCACTGCTCGCGGCAGTAAAATTTGCGCCGCCGGCGCTGACGGAGGCGAGCGCGGAAATGGAGAGAAGGGTAACGAGTAGCAGCGCACCGGCGTTGTTTCGGGCTTGCGCTGGCAGGGTGAAAATCCGTTCAATGAGAATTTGAGCTTTCAACATAATTACACTCCTTCAATTTCTCTGCTTAACCTTTGGCTTTATCTTTGCCCTTATCCTCATCGAGGATACCCATGTTTTTGAGAGAGATGATCTGTTTGATGGTCAGGTCGCCCAGACGGCCGCGCGCCTTGCGAATAAACTCGGGCGTGATGCCGTAGACGCGTAAAGAGACGAGTTCTTTAGGCGATAAATTGCTGTAACCGGCCCCGCGAATTCCGCCGATGAAGGAGGGCGTGACCCCGTGAATCGCGAACTCAACCAACTGTTTCGCAGGCAGGTTGCCATAACCCGCCTCGCGCTGCGTCTTGATGTATTCGGGCGTGATGCCATGAATGCGGAAGGTGGTTAGTTCTTTGGCGGACAGAGCGTTGTAGCCCGCCGCGCGTATCGTCTGAATGTAGGCGGGCGTGACGCCGTGAATGGACAGAGAGGCGAGTTCCTTCGACGACAGGTTGGCAAAACCCAGAGAGCGCAAACTTCTCACATAATCCGCGCTCACGCCCGCCGTCTTCAACCTGATGAGTTCATCAACCGAAAGATTCGTATAACCGGCCGCTGCCATTTCGCTGATATAGTCTCCCGGCCTGTCCTCGGATTGCGGGCTGCGATCCTGCGTGTGCCCCGCCTTGATAAAAGGATTTGCTTCCTGTTCGTCTACGAGTTTGACTGCCGACGGTTGAACGACAGTTCTAATCTGCCCGGCGACAACTTCGGCAACTTCCTGTTTGACATTACTCTCGATCTCCCCCTCAATCCTCGCCCCGGCTTCACGCTCAATCTGGTCTTTGTTCAAGATCAATTCCGGCGCGCTATCAACCGCGGCATCAACGCCTGCTTGCTTTACGTCTGATTCGCGCGCACCTTGAACTGCTATGACATCTCCGCGTCCGGAAGTGGCGGCCACCAATGAATCCGGCATGGCTCTTTCCGTCCCGTCTTTCTCTACACTTGAGGCGAGAAGAGAAGTTCGCGGATTCCGGGCGTGGATAACTGTCGGGCGGATGGCCGCAAGTGAGACGAGCAGGATGCAGGTCAACGCGACGAGACCCATCAGGACGGCGCGAGACACGTCGCCGCGTTTGCTCTCTTTGCTAAGAATTGCAAGAAGACGCCCTTCTAACTGTGAACGCCGCGCCATGGCGACGCTCGCCGTCTGCGACCAATCGAAAATAGGCCGCTCCTGTGTCGAGCGCGCGATGTCTAACAAATGATTCGCGTAATCGGACGGCCGCGTGCCGATGCTCAACACGTAATCATCACAGGCTTGCTCGCGTTCGACGCGAAGACGCCGGGCGGCGAACCAGATGAAGGGGTTAAACCAGTAGAGCGCGCAGGCCACCTGCGCCAGCATTTGCGTCAAACAATCCCGTCTCGTGACGTGTGTCAGTTCGTGCAGCAATACCATTCGACGCCGTTCCTCAGACCATGCGTCAACCTCTGCGGGCAACAGAATAGCGGGGCGCAAAATCCCGTACACGATTGGCATAGACGTGCGCTCGCTACGCAACAAACGAACCGTGCTTTTCAAGTTGGCCTCAATCAGAAGCGACGCAAACAACCCTTTGAGCGCCGGTTCTTCAACTTCGACGGCGCGGCGTGTCAACAACCTGGTGGCGATGAACCCGGCTGACAATTTGAATAAAACCAGCAGCATCCCTGCGAGCCAAACGGCTAAAGCACAGTTAAGCAATTGAGGCAAAAGTGACGCCGCTTTATTTTGAGCCGATGCCTGTGATGCGTTTGTGTTCGGCGCTTGGGGCAGGTCTTCCGCTAATTCTGCCTTCATCCTAAGTTCAGACGCTTCATGCACGCCTGCGCTTGCAACGGGCGAGTGTGATAACTCGGCTGCTGCTCGCGCCGGCGGCATGTCATACGCTTCGAGTTTTCCGGGTAATGCCTCGGAGCCGGGGGCGTCGAACATCAATATCCGCGAGGGCAAAATCGGCAACTCCCACATCTTGATGAAGGATAGGAAAGGCAGCAACAGCGAGGCGCACAGCGCGGAAGCCCACACGAGATGGCGTGTCGCCGCCGAAAAGCGACGAAAAGCAAAACAGAGAAGGGCAGCGAAGCCGAGCAGGAAAGTCGCTTTAGCCGCCGCCAGCGCGAGAAGTGCGAGCAATTCAAAACTGCTGTGCGGCGTTACAATATTCCAGAAGTAGCTCATCATCAGCGGCCTTCCCTTCGAGCTTGTTTGATCAGATTCTCCATGCGCTTTAATTCGTCGTCGGAGAGACTTTCGTGCGAGATGTCGAGCAAAGCCGCAACCGCGTCTTCCGTCGAATCGTCGAAAAAGGTTTGCAGCACGCGTCTCAGTGCCGAACGTTTCGCCCGCTCGCGCTCAACCGTCGGGGAGTAGACGTAACGCTGTCCCTCCTGCTTATGCCGTAAATGCCCTTTTTCTTCGAGCACGCGCAGAAGCGCCCGCACGGCCGAGTAGCTCGGCGGGTCGGGCAGACTTTCCATAACGTCGGTCGCGCTGGCTTGCCCGCGACTGTAGACGATGTCCATAATTTGCCGCTCTCGCCTCGACAACGTGTTCGGTTCACCTTTGCCCATCAACTCATTCTTTCCTAAGATAAATTTTCCCTGAAAGCACAAATCGGCTGCTGCTTTTCTAGCACATGCTGTTTTTTTAGCACCACTGTCATGGAATGTCAATCACAATTATTCAGCATCGTCAGATAAGCTTCCGGCACGGTGACGGCTTCACCAGCTGAACGCGGAAACTTGTGGATGCACCGCGCCGGAGTGGCTCGCAAAGATTATTTGGAGGCGTGAATGTTCGAGCACCGGAGATGTGGGAAGCGGTGCTGGCCGCTTGAGTTTAAGCTAAACGAAAGTTTCGTATGTGTCTCTAAAGTTTCGTATGTGTCTCTTCTGATACTTGCATCAAAAATACCGGCAGTAGTAAACAGCGTAACGCGGCATTAGCGGCGCACACGGAGCATAGAGTTTAAGAGAGATGCCGGATGCGCTTCCGTTGCCCGCCTTTGTCAGGGTCGGCCAGAGTTGTCCAGTTGATAACATACCTCACCGTCCGGCTTGATCTCTCCACGCTTCCACCCCTGACTTTCATACATCCTGTCCGCACGTGTGTTCGCCTCGGTACTCAAGGTGATCCTCGATGCGCCCATGTCGAATAGCCAGCCCGTAGCGAATTTCAAGAGCCTTGTGCCGATTCCTCTGCCCTCGTATCCCGGCTTCACGAATAAAGCCCAGATGGAAGTATCACTGAGAGATGCGACGCAGAATCCGACCGCCTCTCCTTCAACTTCACAGAGCCAGCCTTTGCCCGCCACACTCAGATAGTCAGCACACATCTCCGGCGTGACCTTAAGAGGATCAGACAAGACATTCTCAGTCACCGATAGTCGTATCTCAAAGAGGGCGGGAATATCTTCTATTGTAGCTTCGCGGAAAATCATTGCGGCTTCCCCACTTTTGACAACAGGGAGTAGAACCTACACCCCCGGCATCACCAGCGTGTATCGCGCGGGTTCGGCTATGTCTCGCGGCTGAAAGGCACGCTGTTCACCGTCCGCTCAAACGGCTTGTTCACCGCCCCCTCGGAGCACGATACACTTACAGCGAAAGAAACTCTCCCTGCTTAAATCGTTTGTTAATCTTCTGGACGTTCGCGAAGTCGTGCAGCGGGTTGCCATTTAACACAAGGAAACTCGCTTCATATCCATTTTTTAGTAGCCCGATTTTGCGTTTCGGAAAAATCGCGGCAGCCGTCGTCTCGCACCACATTTTCAGCAGCGTGAGATTGTCGAAAACTCCAAGCTTGTGCAGATTGAGAGCTTCGACCAGAGACGTTTGTCGGTAGCTATCGCTTCCAATCGCAATGCGAACTCGGTGTTTCCTCAAGAGCTGAAGGTTATGCACAAGTAAGCCGTGCAGTTCGTTGAAAGGCTCGCCCTCTTTTTTCTGTAAAGCATGCTCTATGGCAGACACCAAGGTGGTGACGACTACTACCCGGTTTCGAGCCGCAAGCCGCGCATCCCCTTCCGCAATCCTAAAGCGAGAGGCGTCATACTTCTTCCAGTCGTCTTTTTCCGGTCTGAATCCGGGCGTGTGGTTTATCTCATCAACCCCGGCGATCAGGGCATTATGGAAATCGGTCGCCGTCTCGACATGGGTTGACACACGCAAGCCGGCCTGATGCGCCCGCCGGACGATTTCGGGCAACAGGTTGGGATTAAGCCCCCTCCAGTCAAAGTAAGCATTGTCCTCTCTGCGTTTCTCATACTCCTCTGAATACTGTAGGTAAGTTTTAATAAAATCGGGCTTTCCTGATAAAACTTTTTCCCACTTGCGGTTGAGGTCGGTTAAGTTATCTATGATGAAATAGAAACCGCCTTCCGCCCAATCTTTGGGATTAGCGCCGCGCTCCAGGTTGCGGCGCACGACCCCGAGCGGGTGTCCTCCCGAAGCGGTCAAACCGCCGTTGGCAAAGAGGGCGTCGATGCTCGTAGGAATGTTTATCTTGCCGAGCAGAGACGTACTTGCGGCGGGAAGGCTATTCGGATTTTTGACGTAAAAGATGCCGTCTTGAAGATATTTGCGGGCGAGTTCGTCAATGCGAGCAGGGTTTTCCACATTGTGGTTGTGCGCCTCGCCAAAGGGCGGAATCACATAATTGCCGGTCAGGTTAACGACGGAATCAACTCGGGCAGGTCTTTTATCAGTCAAGATTCCTTTGACCGAATAGAACCGCCTGCTCTCGAAGTTCAGCCCGTTAAACCAGTTTCCGTTAATAAACTCGTAAGTTTTCGATGCCGCTTGGCCGCCTGCTGCCTTAGAGCCAAACATCAGCCCGACGAGCGTTGCAGCCGTACTGGTCAGAAAAGACCTTCTCGTCAAACCTCCTGTATTATTATTCCCGGCATCGGACATAACCTTGCCTCTTCATTCTCAAGCCGCTTCAATTCTCAAGCCCGGCAGTTCGCGGTCGGGTTCACGCCATTGTCAGGCCGCGCTGTCAACCGGATGCGCAGCATCATCGTGCATGTAGCTCATCTCAAATACCGCATCAATGACATGAACCGCAATAAGAACTTATCGCCCCACCCGGCTGCGATGATTCCAACACTCAGCACGAATATCACGCTGGCGGGGGAAGGGATGTGCCCCCACAGTGCCACACCGCCCGCGAGCAGCGCTCCGAATATGAATCTCAGTAGTATGGCTGCAATGTCCATTACGTTCATCTCACGACAGACATCCGGTACAGTGCCAAAATATTGTCCCGATGGCAGAAAACGCCTCACAACTGAATCAAAGGACGCGCCTGGAACAGCCTTCAAGATACATCGTAAGGAAGCATCATGAAAAGCACGTTATCGGCGCATCCGGTTGAATAGGTTGTGAAGCGACGCTTCGCTAACGGAAATCCCAACCGCCATACTTCTATACGTGTTGATCTACCAGAATCGTGTTTCCATCCGGATCAACCATCATAAAGCTAGCCGGGCCGGTAGAGCTTTCGTCTGCTTCTGTAATCATATTGACGCCACGCGCTTTGAACTGGCGTTGCAACTCTCTAATGTCCGTGAACTCCCCGAGTTGTTGAGCATCGCTATTCCAGCCCGGATTGAAGGTGAGAATGTTCTTATCGAACATGCCTTGAAACAGCCCGATAGCGTGGTCGCCATTCTTCATAATGAGCCAATTCTGCGATTGATCTCCTGCGAAAACCGTAAAACCCAGCTTCTCGTAAAAGAGCTTCGATGCCTCGATATCTTTTACGGCTAAGCTAACAGAGAAAGCTCCCAGTTCCATGATTTCCTCCTAAGTTGTGTTCCTGATATGTAATGCACCGATCTTCAGGAACGCCTTATATCACAACCATATCTCTGGTACAAGACATTGTTGCGTACATGCAACAAAGGGCAAAATACATGACGCACCGCATTACCAGTCGGCCCTCATTGACCTATGTGTGAAGCGCGCTGATGTGCCTCGGGCGCGTGACGCTGTGAGACACCGCCCACGATAACGTCTCACCTTTGGGGTTGTTTGCTCTCTTCGTCCGGCTTCCGTTTGTCGGCGGCCTGTTTTGCTCGCGTGTCGCGGATTGACAAGGTACAGAGCCCCGGGGGTGCCGGCGGCCCTACGCAACTGGCTTCGATCTTAAAGCCGTCACACTCAAAGCCGGTGACGGGACTGTAGAAATCCCAGTATCCCAGTGGCGCATCAGGGGTGGCCGATTTCACCTCCGCACGCTGCCACCACACGCCTGCGAAGCCGTACACACGGGACATCTTCTTCACGAACTCATCCGTGTTGCCCCACCCGCGCGACTCCCAGTCGGAGAGTGAAATGAACACCAATCGCCTGTCCATGAAAAGCAGTGTCATACCTCTGACCCCTACGGGACTCAGACCACGAGCCACCTGCCGCTTCAGGAAGCTGCCTCTCACCTCTATTGACACGACCCCGTCTCGGCGATCCCGCCGCGCCAGCAAACCCCGGTCCCCGGCGCCGTCCTTGAGATATAACTCATCCGATTTCCCCTCGGCGAAGCCGACTAACTGTGGGAAGTGCGGGAGACGGGCAACCACCTCTCGAAGGCTCATGCCGAGCCGCAACTTGAACACCGACGGCGACTGCGACACCTGTAAGTTGCAACGCCCCGGTGTCTGCGTGTTTATTCGAGGTGAAGAAGCCTGACGTGTCTTACTCTGTGCCGAGCAAAACGGGATACAGAGGACGAGGTTGATCAACGTCGAGAAAATGATGCCGCGCGAATGATGCGTAAAACTCATGTTAACGTGCCTCGGAAGTTGCCTGACGCCCGGCATGCCCGCCACGCACTCAACGTATCGTCGGGCACGCTCGTCAGACTTCGTACCGTATGTAACCTGATTCATTCGGGTAAGTCAGGCCAGTATCGCCCAAGCATTAACGGCCGGGTGCTCCGGGACTACTCATGGCCTCGTCACAGGATGCTTAACCTATTGCCATCACCGTCGTGCCAACGGTCAATTATTCGCACTGCCGAGCCCGCGTAATACTGACCACGACCGTAAAGACCTCTGGCGGTAATTTCCACCTTTTGCCGTATATTACCAGTAACGTCCTGGACGCGATCAGAAAACATTCGTCGGGGCGGGAGGGTGTCGGAATTATTACTGTGAGTTAATGCTGAGGTGCGCAGATACAATAAATCTCGAATCTGATAACGAAAATGTCATGCAATGAAACCGAAACGCCGCCCGGTGAGTGAATAGATTGCCACCCTTCGTAGACACGCCGGTATGAACTTTAAAGCGAACGAGTCAGACATTAAATTAAGGGGCGGTTATTACACTCCCGAGCCGATTGCCAGGTTTCTTTCCTCCTGGGCATTGGTTAAGAAGCCACGCACGATACTCGAACCCAGTTGTGGCGACGGGGCATTCATCCGTTCAATCCGTGGACAATATCGGCACAAAATACAGTTTACGGGCGTAGAGTGGCTGGCCGAGGAAGCTGCGAAGTCAAAGCGGTTCGCGCACGAGCAGCCCTGTCTGGATGCCAACATACTGGCTGCCGATTTCCTTCAATGGTCTATTGATGCGCTTGATGCAGGCCGGTCGTTCGATGCTGTCCTCGGTAATCCACCGTATATTCGATACCAGTATCTCGAAGAAAGAGATCAACAACTGGCGGAGGCTTTGTTTCGGCGCTTTGATCTTCCCTTTACCAAACACACAAACTCGTGGGTGCCCTTCGTGATAGCCAGCGTCGCCATGCTCTGCCGGGGCGGGCGTATGTCGATGGTCGTACCGGCAGAACTTCTTCATGTGTTACACGCAAACTCTCTGCGTAGATTCCTGCTGTCCGAGTGCGACAGAATATTGATAATCGATCCCAATGAACTGCTGTTTGAAGAAGCGCTCCAGGGTACAGTCCTCTTGATGGCCGAGAAGAAGTTGGAGGCTTCGAGTCCTACAAAGGGCGTGGCCGTGTTCGCCGCGCCGGACAACTCTTTCCTGAACGATGATCCCGAGGTGATTTTTAATAACGCGTATTACGTATCAGGCGATGCGCTCGACGGCAAATGGATGAAGGTGCTGCTTTCGCCGGAAGAACTCCGCGTGTTGGAGAAGGCCAGGCAACTCCCGCGCGTGCGTAAGTTCTCGCAGGTCGCCTCGGCGGACGTTGGCATAGTGACCGGCGCTAACAAGTTCTTTCTCGTGGATGAGCAGACCGTAATTCAGTACGAACTGCAAAACTTTGCCCGGCCCATGTTCGGCCGCAGCGAGCACTGTCCCGGCATTATTTATAGTAGAAAATCGCATGCCTCGAATAGCCATATGGGGCTTCCGTCGAACTTCGTCATGTTCGATAAAGTAGGCTTCGAAGACCTCCCTGAAGGCGCGCAGAGATATATCCGTAAGGGCGAATCGGAGCGATTGCACACCAGATATAAGTGTCGAATCAGAACGCCCTGGTATTCGGTGCCGTCCGTCTACGCCGCCGAGCTCGGCATGCTCAAGCGCGCGCACCATTTCCCCCGTCTGATCTTGAACACAGCCGCCGCCTACACGACTGATACTGTATATCGCATCCGCTCTTACGGTATTCCCGCGGAGGTTCTGGTGCATAGGTTCGTCAATAGCCTCACGGCGCTTACGGCCGAACTCGAAGGCAGGCATTACGGCGGGGGCGTGCTGGAACTCGTACCTTCGGAGATCGAGAAACTGTTGGTGCCGATACCGGAAACAACCGAGGTTAAACTGGAAGAACTGGATGCCAGAATTCGAGCGGGGCATGACCCCGATGCCATCCTGTCAAAACAAGATCAGACGATCCTCAAGGCCATCGGCCTCAACCACCGCGAGATGGCGTTAATTCATGAAGCCTGGCGTCATGTCCGGTCTCGAAGACATCGTCTGCTCAAATGCGAGTCCGATAACCCATTTCTAAAGTCTAGAGCTTTGCCTAAAAACCCCCTCTTGCCCAATAACTGCTTAAGGTTGCCCAAAAAGTCTTAGGAGTGTTTTGGTTCAGCGGGGCTTTGGTGTAACTGTGTTACCCTATTTTGCCTCATACACCCCCCCTCTTGATCCATAAGTCGGCAGGTTGATCCAAAAGTGCTTAATTTGGCGATGCAGGAATTTTATCAGGTAGGTTTAACTTGTCGTCTATCAGCACGTCCGTCGAGACGCCCGCCAGCCGCGCATACTCCAACAAGACCGGAAGCGGCGGCTCTCCCGTTCCTAATTCATAGTTGGAAATTCTGTGATACTTGATAACACCCGCATACCCCAGACGCTTTAGCATATCGCTCTGAGACAGGCCAAGTGCCAGCCTGATCCGCCTCAACTTTCCGGCAAGATGTTTTGGCTTAATGCGCGCTGCCGCTCCCATCAGGCATAGCCTCCTGATAGAGCGGACAGCGGATTAATGTTGCCTCTATGCGTTATTCCGCATAGAATATCTCTGCGTATCGTGGTCGCCGTGAGTAAGAACCTCTCAACTCGAACGGCGATGCTCATCACTCGGCAGAGGTTGAGGTTGAGCTACGCATGACCGTCACTGATTTTCAAACAATGAACGCGCGCATGATACCAGACCGCGCTTAAGTTCGTCTTGCTCCTGCTTGGCTGGCGTCGCAGCTATCAGGGGCGCGCGGGGCTTGTGGCCTCAAGGACAGCGCAAGCCCCGCGATCATCCTATGCCTCACATCCTCTTAATCGAAGATCATAAGATCGTCGCACAAGCTGTTAAAGAGACGCTTGAGTTAGAAGGCTGGCACGTCTCGCTTTGCGGAGATGGCGCGGTCGCGGTGTTAAGGCTAGCGAGCGAGACACGCTATAACCTCCTGATGTGTGACAACGAACTACCGAACGTCACCGGCCTTGAGTTAGTGAAATATGCACGCACGCTGCCGCATCGCAAAGAGATGCCGATCATCATGTTTTCGGCGAGCGAGTGTAGCAGGGATGCGAGACTAGCGGGCGTCAACGAGTTCTTACGCAAGCCGCAAGATATAAAGAAGATTGTTGAGACGGTCGCCCGCTTGCTTGGTACATCTTGAGTCTGTGATGCTGGAAAAGAGAAGGGGCGAGC
>DATCWB010000544.1:0-9532 GCA_036566625.1 Pyrinomonadaceae bacterium | reverse complement strand
ACCTCGGGCTGGCGTATGCCGCACTCGGCGAGACGCGCCGCGCCGCAGAACTCCACGAGCAGGCGTTGACCAACGCGCGTGAGCGCGGCGACCGGCGCGCCGAGTGCGGCGACCTCGTCAACCTCGGCCTCGCGCTCGTTGCGCTCGGCGAGACGCGACGAGCGGTGCAGATGTACGGTCAGGCGCTCGCCATCGCGCGCGAGCTTGCGGATCGTTGGAGCGAAAGCAGCGTCCTCGGCAACCTCGCTAACGCTTATTCATCTCTGGGCGACATGGAGCAGGTCGTCGCCCTCCACGAGCAGTCGCTCGCCATCGCTCGCTCTCTCGGCGACCGGAGCGCGGAGGGCGAGGCTCTGGGCAATCTGGGTAACGCCCATGCGCTGGCGGGGCAGGCGCGGACGGCGCTCGAATATTACGAGCAGTCACTCGTCATCGCGCGCGAAATCGGCGGGCGGCGCAACGAGGCGACCGCGCTTGGCAACCTCGCCAGAGCTTACATTGACGCGGGCGAGACGGGGCTCGCCGCCGAACTCTCGGAGCGGCGTCTGGCGCTCGCCCGAGAAATCGACGACCGGCGCGGCCAGATCGAGGCTTTGAAGACTCTGTCGCGCGCCCTCAGCGCGCTTGGCGACGCCGCTGGTGCCGTCGAAGCCCTGCACGAAAGGCTCGTGCTGGCTCGCACACTCGGCGAGATGGCGGGTGAGGCCGAGGCGCTTGTCGAACTGGGCGACGCCCACGCTGATGCGGGCGAGCCGCTTCTCTCTCTCGACTTCTACGAGCAGGCGGTCGAACTCACGCGTCGCTCGGGCGACCGCGCACGCGAGTGCCGCGCCCTCTGCAACCTCGGCATCGTCCTCGCCGGAATGGGCGACGCGGCGAAGGCCGTCGAATCTTACGAGGCCGCGCTCGCCGCGGCGCGTGCGGTGGGTGACCACGAATGTGAAGCGGCGGTGCTCGGTAACCTCGGGCTCGCGCACGAAGCTCTCGGCGACCGGCCGCTGGGAATTGAGTTGCACAAGCAGCAACTCAGCCTCGCGCGCCAGATAGATGACCGGCGCAACGCGGCGACGGCACTTGGCAACCTCGGCAACGCCTTCGGCGAGGCGTGCGAGCCTAGCGGCGCGCTTGAATATTATCTGCTCGCGCTCGAAGAGTTCCGCCGGCTCGGCGACCTGATGAACGAGTGGATCACGCTCTCGAATTTGAGCTTCACTTCGGCTCAGCTCGGAGAGAACGAACAGGCCATCGCCTACGCCGTGCTGGCGTCGGAGGCGAGGGCAAAGTTGGATGCGGAAGCCGTGGGGCTGGACGACGAGTCCTGAGCAGGCGGCAGCGGTTGTAATGCCGCGACGATAAAAACATAGATATTGGGGCCTTCCGGCGCTCCCCGTGCGTTGCGTTCGCGAATGTCCGATTGTGGGTTTCGAGGGATGAAGATGGACGAAAAAATCAGAATACTCTTCTTGTCCGCTAACCCGTCTTCGACCGGACGCATCGGTGTGGACAAGGAAGCGCGCAAGATCGAAGAGATGCTCGAAAAGGGCAAGGGGCGGGATGACTTTCAGCTCATCAAGTATCTCGCCCTGATGGCGGACGACCTCCCGCACCTGCTGATGAAGCACAAACCGCACATCGTCCACTTCAGCGGCCACGGCACCTACGCCAAAGAGATTATCGTCGAGGGCACGGGCGGGCGCAGCAAGCGCATCAAGACTCCGGCACTCGTGGAGGTCTTCAGGGTTCACCGGGGCGACATCCGCGTCGTCGTCCTTAACGCCTGCCTTACGGAGGAGGCGGCGCAGGCACTCGCAGAGGTGATCGATTACTCCGTCGGTATCAAAAGGGCTGTCGGCGACACCGCCGCCATCAACTTCGCGGGCGCCTTCTACCTCGCACTCTCAAACGGCAGCTCCGTGCCGAAAGCCTTCGCTTCGGCCAAGTCCCTGCTCAAGCTGAAAGAGGTGCGGCCGACGGGCGGGCTGGAGCTTTTCTTCAAGGAAGGGCTCGACCCCGACGAGCCGTTCCCTAATCCCTGGGACGAGGACAGGGCATACCTGAAGGAGGCTCTACAGCACCTTCTGGACGACACCGCGACGGAGGACGAGACGAACGTCATCCGACAGGCGACGAAGGACAGCGTGCTGACGCTGGCGCAGGTCGTGGAGACCTCCGAGGTCAGGGCCGAGATCGCCGAGACCCCGCGTGAGGCCGGTCGCCCGATAGGGCTGCGCGCTGAGCTGGATTGCGCGACCTACAGGCGCGTGCAGGAGCGCCTCTTCCCGCCTCCGCCGGGTCTGCCGCCGCCCCTGCCCGGCCTCATCGTCATTGGGCGAGAGGACTCGCTCACGGAAGTCAGGGGATTGATTCAACCTGCCGAGGGGGAGGCACCGGAGCTGAACCTGACGGTCGTGCGCGGCTGGCCCGGCGTAGGCAAGACCACGCTCGTCGGCGTTCTTGGTCGCGACCCCGAGGCGCTCAAGACGTTCCCCGACGGCGTGCTCTGGACTTCTCTCGAACGGCAGCCAGAGTTGATGACGAAGCTCGCCGAGTGGGGGCGCAAACTCGGGACGGACGAGATACTGCGGACGCCGACGCCCGACGAGGCCGTCGTCAAACTCGCGGCACTGCTCCGCCACCGCCGGATGCTCCTCATCGTAGACGACATCTGGAACACCGCGCATGCCCTCCCCTTCATCAGGGCGGCCACCGGCAGCAGGTGCGCCCTGATGGCTACGACGCGGCTGACGAGCGTCGCCGAGGAGTTGATCAGGGTCTCCTACAAGGAGCCGGACGCCGAGAAGGAGCGCATCT
Source organism: Pyrinomonadaceae bacterium (assembly GCA_036566625.1). Taxonomy (GTDB): domain Bacteria; phylum Acidobacteriota; class Blastocatellia; order Pyrinomonadales; family Pyrinomonadaceae; genus JAIVJZ01. The sequence goes on along the minus strand of DATCWB010000544.1, from coordinate 6,721 downwards.
TCTACCTCCCCGTCCTGTCAGAAGAGAACTCCCTCATCCTGATGTACCACTTGGCGCCGGAGATCGTGGAGCGGTACAGGGACGAGTGCCTCCAACTGGTCAGGGACCTCGGGTGCCTGCCGCTGGCGCTCCACGTCGCCGCCCGCCTCTTGAAGGCGGAGCAGAAGCTGGGATTGAGCGTCGTCAACCTCATCGACGGTATCCGCGAGGGCGCGAAGCTCTTCCCCGAGCCAGCACCAGCCGACCGCGCCGAGGGCACGGTTTTGCCGTCCGTCCACGCGCTCCTGAAGAGGAGCACGGACGAACTCGACCCGGAAACCCGCAAATACTTCGCCTACCTCGGCCCCTTCGTGCCCAAGCCTGCTACCTTCAGCCTGGACGCGATTCGCGCGCAGTGGAGAATCGAAGATCCGCTCTCGACTGTCCGCAAGCTCGTCGGGCACGGCCTCCTTGAGCCGGTCGGCGAGGGGCGCTTTCAGATGCACGAACTGCTCGTCAAGCACGCGCGCTCGCTGCTCCAGTGAGCCGGGCGGGCGCGGCCATGTAATGTTTCGACCTGTCAGTACATTACGCGTGAGAAAGGAGACAAAGGATGCCAACCAGTAAAAGTAGCAAAGCGACGAAGTCGGGAGCGAGCAAGGGGAAAGCCTCCGCAACCAAGGGGTCTAAAGAGAAGAAGGCCGGAACGAGGGTCGGCACGCTCGTCTACGTGAGGGGCGAAGGCGCCAAGAAAGGCGCCAAGAAGAGCGGGGGTAGCGACTCCCGCAAGAAGATACGGGACGGGTCGCGATAGAGGCTTCGACACCGCGTTCGGACGCGCGCTTCCCACCAAATTCTGTCCTCACCCAGACAGGGACGGCCCTTCTTGGTCGTCCCTTTTTTTGTCCACGCACCGCGCAGTACCCCTCATGAATGCCCGCCATTGAATCACTCACCCATACGTGTTAAATAATAGGCGACGCTTTTAAGATAACTCCTCGGGTGGTTTGGTGAGGTGCCCGCCCCAGAGATGCGCCTGACTCGTAATAATAGACAGTGCCCGGCCGTGAGGCCGCCGCCCGGCCGCCTCGGGGGCACGCGTCCGTCCCGCTTCCTTCTGCCCTTACTCTTATGCCTCGCCCCGACTCACACCATACGCGCACACGCGCCGGCCGCGAAACTGGCGGCCGGTGCCGCTCTCGAAGAGCGGGCAGTGGTCGCGCGCACGCTCGCCGAAGAGGCAGGACGCCTGCGCGCCGAATGGGTCGAGGCTTCACTCCGTCGCGCTGCGGAGAAGTACAAGGCGGCGTCGCTTGAGTGGAGGGCCGCGCATAGTCTGCGAGACGCAGCCGCCCTTCTGTCCGAGGCGGCCGGGGTCTACTTCCTTCTCGGTGAGTACAAGACAGCGCTCGAACTTTACCGCCGGGCGGCTACAGAAAGCGCGCTCGCGGGCGACGCCGAAGGCGAGGCCGAAAGCGTCTGCCGCGCTGGACGCCTCTTCTCTTACCTCGGCGACAACGATGAGGCGCTTCGACAACTGAAGCGGGGCCTCGCCTACTACGCGGCACCCGGCATCGAGCAGACACCGCGGCTCAGGCGCTCGCACGCGGAGGCGCTGACCCACCTCGGTGAGATCTACTACTCAAAGGGCGACCTTCTTAAATCCTCCGAACACCTTAACCGCGCCCTGCAAATCTACGCCGAGGTCGGTGACACTGTGGGCGCGGCCAGGGCGCAGCTCTTCAGCGGCTACATCGCCGCGCAGATTGGCGAGGAAGAGAAGGCCGCCGAAATCTTCGACCGCACGCTTGCGCTCTACCGCGAGGCGGGCGACCGCTCCGGTGAGGCGCTTTCGCTGACCGCGCTCGGCATCAGCAAGTCTCAGAAGTTGAAAGAGGAGGAGGCCGTCAAGCTCCACCGCGAGGCGATGGGCATCTTCCGCGTCATCGGCGACAGCCAAGGCGAGGCCATTACGCTCAACGGCGTCGGACAGGCTTACCAGAACCTGCGTGAGTACGACCGCGCCCTCGAAAACTACGACCAAGCACTGAAGCTCTTTCTGTCGAAGGGAAGCAACGACTTTGCCACGGCCACGCTCTACCAGATAGCGACCGTCTACCAGGCGAAGGGTGACGACCGGCAGTCTCTCGAATACTTCGACAGGTGCGCCAGCCTGAGCCGCGCGGCGAAGGCGAAGCGCATGGAAGCCTACGCGATAAGCGAGGCCGCCTCGATCTACGCATCGCAGGGTCGGAGGCGGCAGACGCTCGGCCAGTACGGTAAGCTTGAGAGGTTCTACGCCGCGGTCGGCGACACCCGAGGGCAGGCGCTCACGCTCAACAAGATGGGCGACTTCTTCCTCGCCTCAGGCGACGCTGCGAGCGCGCTAGCAAGCTACCGACGCGCGCTCGCCTTGAGCGGCCTCGCGGGCGAGCCCGACGTGGAGGTCTCCACGCTTTACAACATCACACGCGCGGAGCGCGAAGCAGGCAACTTCGAAGATGCCCTCTCGACAATCGGCCGCGCCGTCGAGCTTATCGAATCCCTCCGCTCCAACATCGCCAGCCCCGACTTTCGCTCCTCGTACTCATCCGGTGCCCGCAGGCACTACGAACTGCGCGTCCAGTTGTTGATGGAGATGGAGCGGATGCGGCCCGGCCGCGGCTACGCCGCCGAGGCGTTGGCTGTGAGCGAGCGCGCACGTGCGCGCTCGCTGCTCGAGCTCTTGGCAGAGGCCGGTACAGACATCAAGCAGGGGGCCGACCCGTCCGTCCTCGCGCGCGTACGTCAGGTGGAGCAACTACTCAAGGTGCACGCGCAGTACCGGCTAGGGATCAGGACGGAAGGGCGAGCCGAAGCCGAGGTCGAAGAGGCTGAGCGCGAGGTGGACAAGCTGCGTGGTGAGTACCAAGAGTTGCAGGCTCAGATCAGGGAACAGAATCCGCGCCGATCGCCTCTGACACCGCCGAGGGCGCTCAACCTTGAGGAGATTCAGGCTGAACTGGGCGACGGCAACACGCTTCTGCTCGAATACATGCTCGGGAGCGAGAAGAGCTACCTGTGGGCCGTGACGAAGGATTCGCTGGACGGCTATGAACTGCCGCCGCGCGAAGTCCTTGAGAAGACGGCGCGCGGACTATACGAATCACTTGTCGCGCGGCAGGCCGCCGGCCGGGCGGATGACAGCTACCTGCAACATGTCGGGGCGGCCGACCGCGCTTACATGGAGCAGGCTCGCGAGCTGAGCCGCATGCTGCTGGGCCCTGTGTCCGAAAGGCTCGGAGACAAAAGGCTCCTCGTCATCGCCGAGGGCGTCTTGCAGTACATCCCTTTCGACGCACTGCCCAAGCCCTCCTCTGACGACCCGACGCCTTTGGTCTCGCGGCACGAGGTCGTTTACCTGCCTTCAATCTCCATCCTCCCCGGCATCCGCCTCGACCGCCCGCGCGCGGAGACTCCAAGCGAGGGCGTGTCGGTGCTGGCTGACCCAATTTTTAACCGAGGGGACGAGCGCCTGCAACGGGGCGAACAGGGGGGCGGGGAAGGACAAGGCACCGGAAGCGAGCTGGCGCTGCGCGCCGTCAAAGAGTTTGACGGAATGAGGGGCGGCCTCGCGCGTCTCGCCTACACTTCGGATGAGGCGGAAGCCATCATGTCGGCACTCCCGCTCGGCGCGGGGACGGCGGCGAAGGGGTTTGACGCGAGCCGCGCCACTGCGACCGGCCCCGCGGTCGGCCGCGCTCAGGTCATCCATTTCGCCACTCACGGCCTCATCAACAGCGAGCGCCCGGAGTTGTCAGGCATCGTTCTCAGCATGTACAACCGTAAAGGCGAGCGTGAGGATGGCTTTCTCGATTTGCAGGACATATACAACCTGAGGCTGTCGGCCGACCTCGTCGTGCTCAGCGCGTGCGAGACCGGCCTCGGCAAAGACGTAAAGGGCGAGGGGCTCGTCGGGCTGACGCGGGGCTTCATGTACGCCGGGTCGAAGAGCGTGGTGGCTAGCCTTTGGAAGGTTGATGACCGCGCCACGTCAGAGCTGATGCGCCTTTTCTACGAAGCCATGTTCCGGGACGGACTGACGCCTTCGGCGGCGCTCAGGACAGCGAAGGAGGGAGTGAGGAGCCAGGAGCGTTGGAGCGCCCCGTACTTCTGGGCGGGGTTCGTGCTGCAAGGCGAGTACAAGGAGGGCATCAAGGTGCGCCACGGCGCGTGGCCTCTGGCGGTCGCGGTTGCCGTGCTCTCTCTAATCCTTATCGCGGTCGCCGTCTTAGTGTTCGTGAGGCATCGTCGCAGCGGCGCGCGCCAACCAGAGTCGCCGGGGCTCACACCCGCTCGCCAGTCGCGCCCGGCCGCCCACCGGCCTAGCCCGTCATGACACATGACCCGTTTGACGAGCTTCTGGATTGGCTCGACCCGGCGGACCGAGCGCGGGCGGGGGAGAAGTACGAGACCATCCGCCTCAGCCTCATCAAAATCCTGACATGGGGCGGGTGCGTTGACGCCGAGGACATGGCCGACGAGGCGTTCAACCGCGTCGCCGGGCGAGTCCTGGAGTTGAAGAAGACGTATAAAGGCGACCCGGCACTTTATTTTTACGGCGTCGCGAAAATGCTGATCAAGGAGTGCCGGCGCAACTCCCTCACGCACGTCCCGCTCGAAGAGGCGGGCGAGCCCGAGGCCCCGAGGGTCGAGGAGATCGGCAAGGAGGAAGAGTCGCCCCCGCGCGAGCGCGGATGTCTCCGGCACTGTCTGGAACAGCTCAACCCGCGTGATCGCGAGCTGATACTGGCCTACTACGCGAAGGACAAGCAGGCCAAGATTGACCATCGCAAGGAGCTTGCGAGGCGGCTTGGCGTGATGAGCAACGCGCTGCGGGTGCGTGTCTACAGAATCCGCGGCGCCCTTGAGGACTGCATCGAACGTTGCCTGCGGGAAAAAACTCCCGATGAAATGGATTGACTCCCTCGTCATTATCGCTGAGATTCGAGTCCACTAGAGAATTAAGATCATGAAAGAAGAGAGCGAAAATGACGAGGCCATCCGGCGGCTCCTGCTCGGTCTGTCGGACGACAAGGAACGGCGTGGCGTCGAAGAGCTGTTCATGACCGATCCCGAATATCGGGAGAAGGTCCTGGTGGCCGAGGATGACCTGATCGAGGACTACCTTGACGGCTCGCTCTCAGAGGGCGAGCGGCAGAGGTTCCGCACACACTTCCTCTCAACACCGCGACAGCAGCGTAGGGTCAGGGTCACGCGGGAGCTCAGAAGCTTCGCCGCCGTCGAGGTCACGGCACACTCGCCCCCGGCCGAGGAGGACGATCCCCAGCCCGTCGGTTGGCTGCGCCGGCTTGCCGACGCGCTCAGGCTCCGGGAATCGGCCGTCTACGTCCCGCTGGCCGCGGCGCTCGTCGCCGCTTTGGTGCTCGGCTCATGGTGGCTGTTCGAATTCAGCCGGGCGCCGCAGTTGCGCGCGCAGGAGGAGTCGCGGCGGCTTGAGGTGGAGCGGCTCTTGGCGCGCTTCAACGACCCGTCCGGCACTGGATTGCCTGAGCCGGGTGCGCCCGTCTTCTCACTGCCGCTCACGCCCGTCAACGTCAGGGGCGAGACGCAGATTGTGCCGCCGCAGCCCGATTCGGGCGTGGTCGAGCTGCGGCTGCTGCGCGCTGGCAACGGCTACAATAGCTACAAGGCGACGCTCCAAAGAGTTGGCGGCCTGAGTCAATATTCCATCCCCGGCCTGCGTGACGCGGACACGTCCGCCGGCCGTGCCGTGCCCATCAGAATCCCCGCACGCCTACTCACGCCCGGTACTTACCGCCTGAAGTTGAGCGGCGTGGGCGCCGACAGCCAGCCTGTAGAGTTAGACGAATACACCTTCCAGCGAGAAGAATAAACGCCCGCACCCTTCCACTTGCGGATGCCCCTTCACTCGCCGACCCTTAACTCCGTATCTCCCGCGATCAAGCGTTTGTCATTTGATGAGGCTCAACGTGAAGCACAGGCTATGAGGCCGTCTGTTCAAATCCCGCAGGCAGGAGTAAACCTCAGGCGTCGCGTAAAACCTCTAATAAATCATCAAAGCCGGCCTTATAATCTTGCCGAAAGTCGGCATACTTGATTTCACAGAGTAGAACCGGGATTTCGCAGTCGGCGATCAAAACGGGTAAGGGGACTATATCCTTTTCAGTTGATAGCTGCCGCCATAAAGCAGAACCGACTTCTCGCTTAACCCAATCAGATTTCACCGAAGAGGGTGAGAGCACTACGATGAGATGTGCGCTCCCTGATATCCCGTCGCTCACTTTTTGTATGATGGAATCACCGACCTTTATCTCCCACTGATCCCACCACACAGACAAGCCGGCCGCCTTCAAATCGCACGCGAGCCGCCCAGCAAAGTCTTTGTCTTGATGGTTGTAGCTGATGAATATATTTCTGTTCATAACGGCGTCTAATTTCGCAAGTTCTTGACGAATCTCGTGCGTGCGACCTAGTGCACCTAACCTTTCCGCCTGTTTCAAAGCCGCGTTACAGAAGTCCCGCGCGCGCATCAGCTCGTTTAGATCGAGGAGTATTGACGCGATGCGAATTAGAATGTCGAGTTCCTTGCTGTAGTAGCCAATCACACGTGCCATCCCGAATGCTATCTCGCACGTCTCGTATGCACGTCTCATATCTCCCGCCCTTTCGTGGAGAAGGGCAAGCTCGAAGAAAAAATCGACTTGATCTTTTTGGATGT
>DATCWB010000543.1:0-2195 GCA_036566625.1 Pyrinomonadaceae bacterium | reverse complement strand
GGCGGGCGTTCGAGACGGCGCACGCGGGCGACGTGGTGCTGCTCGCCCCGGCGTGCGCCAGTTGGGACATGTTCGACAGTTTCGAGCACCGGGGCAGAGTGTTTAAGGAAGCGGTGGGGGAGTTGCGGAATGCGGAGTTCGGATTGCGGATTGAAAAGACGACGGCCGTCTGATTTCTTAATCCGCATTCCGCAATCCGAAATTGAAAGATGGCGAGAAAGCTACAAGCTGACGAGTGGTTATTTGCCGCGACGGTGGGGCTGGCGTTGTTCGGAGTCGTGATGGTCTACAGCGCGTCGGCCGATCTGGCGTTCGCCGAAAACGGCACGCAGTATCACTATGTCATGAAGCAGGCCGTGTGGACGGTGCTGGGACTGTTTGCGATGATGGGCGTCATGCACTTCGATTACGGGCGTTTGCGCGACCGGCGCGTCGTGGTGGCGCTGGTCGCGGGCACGGTCGTGCTGCTGCTGGCGGTCTTCCTGTTCCCGCGCATCAACGGCGCGCATCGCTGGATCAGGCTGCCGGGCGGCTTCAGGCTGCAACCGTCGGAGTTGTCGAAACTCGCGCTGGCGATCTTCCTCGCGCGCTTTCTCGAACGCCGCGCGGGCGAAGAGCACGCGCTCTGGAAAACCTTCGCGCCGTGCGTGCTCGTGACCGGGTTGTTCGTGATGCTCGTCGCGGCGGAGCCTGACCTGGGGACGGCGATGATGCTCGGCGTGACGAGCGTCGTGCTGTTGTTCGCGGCGGGCGCGCGTTTGTTGTATCTGGGTGTGCTCGGCGCGGTGGGTCTGGTCGGCATCGTGTTCATGATCGTGTTGTTCCCGTGGCGTCTGGGGCGTGTGACGGCGTTCCTCGATCCGTGGGCGGATGCGCAGGGGACGGGTTTTCAGGTCGTGCAATCTCTGATCGCGGTCGGGTCGGGCGGGACGGACGGACTAGGTTTCGCTCAGGGGCGACAGAAGATGCTGTTTTTACCGTTCGCGCATTCGGATTTCATCTTCGCGGTGGTGGGCGAGGAGTTGGGGTTGCTCGGCGCGCTGACGCTCGTCGCGGTCTTCGGTCTGTTTTTGTGGCGCGGGGTGCGCGCGGCGCGGCGCGCGCCGGATCGTTTCGGGATGCTGCTCGGTTTAGGCATCGTGGTTGGGATCGTGGCGCAGGCTTTGTTCAATATCAGCGTCGTCCTCTCGCTCGTGCCGACGAAGGGCATCCCGCTGCCGTTTATCTCTTACGGCGGCTCTTCGATGATGTTGACGCTCGTGAGCGTCGGCGTGCTCTTGAACATCTCGCAGCAGGGCACGACGCAGGGCGACGCCGCCACCTACAGGGAGTTTGCGACTAAGAGTACGCTCGCGACGACGCCGCGACGCGAGCGTCTGCCCGTCACGCAGACGTGGCGGCCGGAAGGCCGGAGTTGAGTTTGCAGATGCGCGCTCTCTTCGCCGCCGGTGGAACGGGCGGACACATCTATCCCGCGCTCGCCGTGGCGAAAGAGTTGATGAGCCGCCACCCGCAGACGGTGGGGGAAGAGTTGATGAACCATCTCCCGCAGACGGTGGCACGCCGTCACCCACAGACGGTGGTGCGTTTCGTGGGCACGGCGCGGGGGTTGGAGACGCGGCTCGTGCCGCAGGCCGGTTTTGAATTGTCGCTCATTGAAAGCGCGGGGCTGACGAACATGTCGCTCGGCGCGCGCCTGCGCGGCCTGTGGCTGCTGCCGAAAAGTTTCGCGGCGGCGCGGGCGTTGATACGCGAGTTTCGCCCCGATGTCGTCGTCGGCGCGGGCGGTTACGTGACGGGTTCGGTGCTGCTGACGGCGGCGCTCATGCGAATCCCGACGCTCGTGATGGAGTCGAACGCCGTGCCCGGTTTCACGAATCGCAGTCTCGCGCGCTTCGTAGACGCGGCCACCGTCTCGTTCGAAGCTACGCTGCCGTACTTTCGCGGCAAGGCGATTGTGACCGGCAATCCGGTGCGCCGCGAGTTCTTTGACATTCCGGCAAAAGTGCGCGACCCTTCGCGTTTTTCTTTGCTGCTCTTCGGCGGGTCGCAGGGCGCGCGGGCGGTGAGCAACGCGATGGTCGCGGCCTTGCCGCACCTCTCCGCGCACCGCGACCGGCTGCACATCACGCACCAGACGGGCAAGCTGGATTTCTAGACGGTGAGAGCGGGCTACGAGCGGGCGGGCTGGGCGG
>DATCWB010000542.1:0-3183 GCA_036566625.1 Pyrinomonadaceae bacterium | reverse complement strand
GGCGCAAGCGGCTCGCGCACGAACGAGGGCAAACTGCCCGCGCCCGCCGCAGCAGCCGGACGTTCCTCGGCGCGCGCCGCCTCCTCGGCCGAAGGCAGACGGCTATACACCACGCGCCCGCCCGCGTCGCCTTCATCTTTGGGTTGCCGCTCTTCAGACATAAAAACAGTGACGAGTGACGAGTGACGAGTGACGAGCAAAGGCAAGTTTTAGATTTAACTTGTCACTGGTCACTCGTCACTCATCACTTCTTAACGTCCATCCAATTGCTGCCCGTGCCCACTTCCACGTCGAGGGGCACGTCGAGTTCGACGGCCGATTCCATCTCGCGCCTGAGGAGCGCGGCGACCTGTTCGGCCTCTCGCTCCGGCGCTTCGATCAGCAACTCGTCGTGCACCTGCATCACCTGCCGCGCCTGCAAGTTTTCACGCCTGAGCGCGTCCTCAACCTTGAGCATCGCGATCTTGACGATGTCGCTCGCCGTATTTTTTGAGATGACTCCTTCTGAGTCGAAGCGGTGTAGAGGGTCGTCTACCGCGAGAGTGAAAGTTTCCTCCGTGAAGCCCAGAGCCTGCTTTTTCCGTAAACTGCTCCACGCGTACAAGGGGAGGGTGAACGCTGCCCCGGCAGCCTTAACCATCTCAGACAGGGTATAAATGGAGACTGCCCCGCCGTGTTTCAGGCGACTGTACAAGACTCGATGCGAGGCTGATTTCAACTGTGCGGGTGACACTTCCGCAAGGAAGGCCGCGACGATAAAGTCCGGCGCGCGCATCCCCGGCATACGCATGGAGCGACAGTTACTGTAGCGCAAAACCTTCCCTAACATTCCCCCGATCAAGTCCAGGCGGTAAGAGACGTGCCCTTTGTATGTGTAAGGGCCACGCAGTTTGCTCTCCACTCCCACGGTGCGGAAGAGAAGCCACAAATCCGCCAGCAGCGCGCGTTGGCAGAGGTGTATGGAGGGGGTAGTCGCCCCGTCTCCGCCCTCACACCCGTCCGCGTCGAGGATGCCGCGCAGGAAGGCTTTCCGTGCGGATAAAGGAGCGCGGAAAATAAAGTCCGGCACTCTCTTACTCGCCGCCTGAGCCTGTGTATCCACGCCGATGCTCGCTAAAAACTCAATCAATCCTTTGGAGTAAATTACCAGTTCGCCTTTTTGTCGAGACTGCCAGCGGAAATTGCTTCTCAGCCCCAAGCCGCTAAAATATGCGGCACATTCATCCACTTTGGCTGCTATCAGGTGGCGGTTTTCCCCTTTAGCCGTGCCCAGCGAATAGGCCAGAGACCAGCGATGCTCCGCCGGGCGGTGCGTGATCCACCCGTCACCCATGTAATAGCCCAACCAATAGAAGAACTCCGCCCCGAACTCTTGAATGGCAAAAGGCATCACATTACCTTTGTCAGGAGTCAGGACGCGGGGCAGATCACTTGTAGACCCGAAATCTATTTCCTGCGGCAGGCTCAGGCAGATGCGGTCGCCGGTTTCCAAGTCTGCGTAACGCTTCCAGAGATAACCATCACTCACCACCACTAACACTTCATGTCTGGTATCGCAACGCAACGTCTGCCCATTCGCTAAATGGAGTTCGGCCAGTTCACACAGGCCGCGATTCAATGTCTCGAAGGCAGCAAACTTAGTTCCCGTCCAGACTTTCAGCCCCTCGCTTCCGCGCCGGTAAAGTTCGCCGATAGGCTGGTAGCCTTGCGAAGTCAGCACTTTTGTCTGCGCGGGGAGACAACCCTGAATGGGCATGTTGATGGCCTCGCGTTCGGCGCGGGCGCGGATTTGGCTGTTGCGGTCGTTGATGGTCGGCAAGGGGCGGATGCGCCCGTAGATCGAGCGAACGTGTCCTTTCTCGCGCGCCTCTTCGGGAACTTTGTCCATGAACTCGCGGACGCCCTTGTAAGTTTTGTAGTAGTCGTCGATCACCTGCCGCGCCTCTTTGCGCGAGATGCCGACGCGCTGCGAAAGACCGAAAGGTTCGACGGCGTAGGCGATGGCGAAGTTGACGATCTTGGCGAAGCGGCGTTTCTCTTTGAGTTCCTCTTTGGTCTTGGCATTGAAGACGAGTTGGGCGGTGCGCGTGTGGATGTCTTCGCCCTTCTGGAAGGCGTCGAGCATGACGGGGTCGCGCGTGATGTGCGCGAGCAGGCGCAGTTCGAGTTGCGAATAATCGGCGGAGACGAAGACCGCGCCGGGATCGGGGATGAAGGCGCGGCGGATGCGCCGGCCGAGTTCGGTGCGGATGGGGATGTTCTGCAAATTCGGCTCGCTCGAACTGAGGCGGCCGGTGGCCGTGACGGTCTGGTTGAGCTGGCTGTGGATACGGCCGTCCGCGCCGAGCAGCGCGGGCAGCGCATCGGTGTAAGTGGTCTTGAGCTTGTCGAGTTCGCGGTATTCGATGATGAGGCGCGGCAGTTCGTACTTCAGGGCGAGTTCGTCGAGCACGGCGCGGTTGGTCGAGACCTGACCCGTGGAGGTCTTGCGCCCCGTGCTGATGTTCAACTCTTCCAGCACTTCGCCCACCTGTTTGGGCGAGTTGATCTTGAACTCGCGCCCCGCCTCCGCGTAGATGCGCGCCGTCAGTTTCTCCAACTCCGCGCCGAAGAAGGCCGAGAGGTCGCCGAGCACCTGCGTGTCCACGCGCAGGCCCGCGTGCTCCATGCGGTGCAGGAGCGGCGCGAGCGGCAGTTCGATCTCGTTGTAGATCGCTTCGAGTCCCTGTTCGAGTATGCGGCCGTGCAGCACGTCGGCCGTCTGCACGGTGTAGTCGGCGGCTTCGGCCGCGCGCCAGTGCGCCGCCGTCCAGCCCTCCGGCGTCTCCTCAGTCCAACCGTCGGCATTAACGGCCTCGCGCGCGAGGTCTGCCAGGTCATACTTGCTGCGAATCGGATCGAGCAGGTAGGCGGCGAGCAGCGTGTCATCCGTGACGCCCTCAATCTCTATCTCCAACTGCGCGAGCAGCGCGACCGCGCGCTTGAGATCGTGGACGGACTTCGAGAGCAGGCCATTGGCGAGCACGTCGCGCAAGGGTTCGACGGCGGCGGCAACTCCGCCCTCGAAATTTTCAAAGTCAATAAAGTTGGACGTGTGCGCGGCGGTCGAGATGGCGACGCCGGTGGGCGCGGCCTGGTCGCGGCTCGCGCCCTGCTGCCCCGCGCCCGCCGGGGTCGAATCGG
>DATCWB010000541.1:0-6827 GCA_036566625.1 Pyrinomonadaceae bacterium | reverse complement strand
GGCAACGCCTTCACTCCGCGCACGGCCGGTTTCATTATTCAGGAACACATCCCGCCCGGCGTAGACTTCCGACCCGGCGGCCCTCTCTACGGCGTCCAGTTTTCTCAACTCGAATGTTCCGACATCAAAAAGCCCGGCCTGCCCTTCGGCCTCTCCGCAGACCCCGGCGCGGTGCCGCTCTATAAAAACGGGGTGGCCGTCGGCGGGGTCGGCATCGAAGGCGACGGCGTCTACACGGTTGACCGCATCCCGGCAGATTTTGACAAACCAATCGAGGAAATTATCGCCGTCGCGGCCGGACGCGGCTATGAACCGCCCGCGGAGATTCGCGGCGACAATATTCTGGTTGACGGCGTGCGTCTGCCTTACGTCAACGTGACGGACGAGGACGCGCCGCGCCCCACGACGATCCCGTTCGCGAATCTGCCGGGCAGCGTGGATAACGCTTTCCCCATCCGTTCGGCGCAACCGTCGGCCTTCGTGCCGCTGACGCTCGGCCCTGTGACGGGCGCGGCTGACCAGCGCTTCTTCCCGTTCACCGGCAGCATGTCCGGCTCTGCGAACGCGCTGACGGCGGCGGACGTGACGACCATCATCACGCAGGCGGGGATTCAGGCCGACGGCACGCGCGCGGCGATCCGCCGGCCTCTCGGCAGCCCGGCGCGCGTCTCCATTGCCGTCGTCGATTCGGAAGGGCGTGTGCTCGGCAACTTCCGCACGTTCGATGCGCCCGTCTTCGGCTTCGACGTGTCGGTGCAGAAGGCTCGCACCGCCGCGCTCTTCTCGCGCGTGAACGGCGGCGCGCTCCTGCGCGGGGCGGGCGTCGGCAGCTACGTTGATCGAGCCTCGGCCGACGGCATCAATCTCAACGGCACGGTAGCTTTCAGCGGGCGCGCGGTCGGATTTTTGCACCGCCCGTTCTACCCGGACGGAATCAACGGCGAACCTCCCGGCCCTTTCAGCACCGGCATCGGCCAGTGGAGCATCTTCAACGTCGGGCTGCAACTCGATCTGATCAGAGACAATCTGGTGCAGACGCTGGCCGCCCCGGCCCAATTCCCGGCCAACATACCCTGCACTTCGATTCCGAACATTCCGAACGGAATCCAAATCTTCGCGGGCAGCGTACCTCTCTACAAAAACGGAGAGTTGGTCGGAGCCATCGGCATCAGCGGCGACGGCATTGATCAGGACGACATCATCGCGGCAGCCGGGAGCCGGGGTTACGTCGCGCCCGCCGAGATACGCGCAGACCAGTTGATCATTCGCGGCACGCGTCTGCCGTTTGTGAAGTTCCCACGCAGTCCCAATCTGTAAGTTTTTGTCACACGTTCAAGGCACGAAGGCTGAACACCTTGTTACGGTTGATCGTGCGTGCGTCGTTGTGTGTGTTGTTTGAAGGTGGTCATTGAAAAAGGAGCGACGGTTATGCGAACTCATCAACAAAAAATTTCCCTTGCGGCGGTCTCTCTGACGCTCCTGCTTGCGCTTGCTTTAACGCCCGCACCGCCCATCGACGCGGCCGACCACGCCGATTCACCCCTCAACGCTTCGGATCAGGCCGTGGATCAGGGCGACACATACGCCTTCCTCGATCCTAACGACAACACGAAGTTGATTCTCGCCCTCACCGTGCGCGGCTTCATCCCTTCCGGGCAAAACGTCAACATGGGCGCATTCGACCACAACGTCCGTCACGGCTTCGAGATCGAGACGAACGGCGACGCGCGCCCCGACCGCTTCATCTACGTTAACTTCTCGCCGCGCACCGCCGTCAACGCCGTGATCCAGCCGCAGACGGCCACCGTCACTTTGCTCGACGGCCGCCAGTTCAGCGCGCCGACGACGCTGGCCTCTCTCAACGCCACCGCGCCCGAGCCTGTCGTCACGACAGACGCGACGAGCGGCGTCTCCTTCTACGCGGGGATGCGCGACGATCCGTTCTTTTTCGACATCCCCGGTTTCTCGCGCTTCGCCGCCTCCGCCACGGCCGGTGCTCCCGACCTCTCCCATTTGCAGCGCGGGCGCGACACCTTCGCGGGCTACAACATCATGATCATCGCGCTGCGCATGCCGGTCTCGCTGGTGCGTGCGGCGGGCGCGAACAACGAGATCGGCGTGCAGAGCGTTACGCAGCGACGCAGCAATCAGATTTTTCTCAAGCAGGGCAACGCCGCCGGGACGGGTCGGTGGGTGACGCTCGACCGCAGCGCCACGCCCGGCATCAACGGCCTGATCATCCCCTTCAACCGCAAGGACGATTTCAACGCCTCGACGCCGCTTGAGGATGCCAACGGAAAATTCGCGGGCGCGATCATCGCGCGCCTCAAACAACTCGGAACGAGCGACACGAACATCAACATCCTCGCCAACGTCGCGGTCGCGCGCGGCGACATGCTGCGCCTGAATTTTAATGTGCCCAATTCGGGCAACGGCGGCGGGACGAATTCGCAGGCGGGCTTTCCCAACGGCCGTCGTCCGGCGGACGACGTGGTCGACACGCTGCTCTTTTTCATCGCCAACCAGCCCTCCGGCGGCATCGGCGATAGCGTCAACTCGAACGAAGTGACGTTCCTCAATAGTTTCCCGTTCTTCGCTCCTCCGCACCAGCCGAGAGCCGCGGGCACGGTTGATGACCAGACGCGCAATTAACCGCCCGACTGTGCAAGGAGCATCTCGATGAACACGTCTCAGAAAAGCCGCGCACGGCTTCAACACGCGTCGCTCGTGGTCGGGTTATTGTTCGCGGGCGCGCTGCCGGCGTCTCCCATGCCTGACATACGCCGTGCCAAACCCGCCAACCATGCGCCCGAATTGACCGGCAAGATCGCCTTCGCCAGCGAGCGCGACGGTGATTATGAAATCTACTCGATCAACCCTGACGGCAGCGGCGCGGCGCGCCTGACCAACCATCCGGCGGCAGATCGTGAGCCGGTCTGGTCGCCCGATGGAAGTAAACTCGCCTTCGTCAGCACGCGTGACGGCAACACCGAAATTTACGTGCTGAACGCTTCGGGCGATGCTAACGGTTTTAGCCCGCCCGCGCGCCTGACCAATCATCCGGCCTCCGACCTCAATCCCGTGTGGTCGCCCGACGGGACGAAAATAGCCTTCGTCAGCAACCGCAACGGCGACGATGAAATCTTCCTGATGAACGCGAACGGGAGCGCACAGACGAACCTCACCAACAACGATTTCGACGACACAGACCCTTCCTGGTCGCCCGACGGCGCGAAACTGGCCTTCGTTTCCAACCGCGAGGGGAACGAAGATATCTACACGATGGATGCGACCGGCGCAGCCGTCGCCAACATTTCCAACCATGCCGCGTCCGACCGGCATCCCTCGTGGGGCGGCACGCGCATCGCTTTCCAGAGCAACCGCGACGGTAACGATGAAATCTACGCGATGAATGCGGCGGACGGCGGCGCGCTCGCCCGCCTGACGACTAACGCCGCGTTCGACACCGAACCGTGGCTTTCCAGTGACGGCGCGCGCATCGCCTTCCAGAGCACGCGCGACAGCGGAAACTTCGACGTGTACGTCATGAGCGCAAACGGCGGCAGCCCGACGCGTCTGACGTTCACCGGAGAGGACAACGATCTCGAAGTCTCGATTCAGAAACAACCGGCCGCCGCTTCGACGCCCGCCGCCGCAACCGTGCAGTTCGTCGGCGTCAACCAATTTGTGACGGAGGGAGCGACGACCGTTACCGTTCAAGTTTCGCGGACGGGCGACACGTCCGGCGCGTCCGCCGTTGACTACGCCGCCACGAGCGGTTCGGCCTCGGAGCGTTCGGACTTTTCGACCGCCATCGGCACGCTCAGATTCGCCGCCGGGGAAACCACCAGGAGTTTTACCATCTCAATTACCGACGACGCCTTCGCCGAACCGGACGAGACGATCAATCTCACGCTCACGAACGCGACGGGGGCGAGCGTCGGCGCGCAGGGTAACTCCACCTTGACGATCCGCGACAATGACACGGCCACCGCGCAGGCCAACCCGATTGACACCCCGGAGTTTTTCGTACGGCAACACTACCTCGACTTCCTCAACCGCGAACCCGACACGGAAGGCTTCAACTCGTGGGTGAATTTGCTGCGCAACTGCCCCGCGGGCGATACGCGCTGCGACCGCATCGAAGTCTCGGCGGCCTTCTTCCGTTCGATTGAGTTCCAACTCAAAGGCTTCTTCGTTATCCGCTATCACCTCGCGGCGTTCGGGCGACTCCCCACCTATCGCGAGTTCGTACGCGACACGCAACGAATCAACGGCGCAACCTCGCAGGATGTCTTTGCCAACCTGACCGCCTACAGCAACGAGTTTGTGGCGCGCCACGATTTCAAAGAGATATACGACGCGCTCTCGAACGCGGCCTACGTTGATCGAATCTTGCAGACGGCCGGCATCACGCTGCCCAATCGAGATCAACTCGTCAACGATCTGAACGCGGGCACGAAGACGCGCGCGCAGGTCTTGCGCGAGATCGTCGAAAGCGCGGCCTTCGTCGCCAAGGAATACAATCGCGGTTTCGTCGCCTCGCAGTATTACGGCTATCTCAGGCGCGACCCCGACACCGAAGGGTTCAACAACTGGCTCGCCTACCTCAATGCCAACCCGAACGACTACCGGACGATGGTTAACGGGTTCGTCAATTCCAACGAATACCGTGCGAGGTTCGGCAATCCCTGACGGCCATAGTTTTTACTAAACCGGAAGAGGGTCGCGCCTGAGAGTTCAAACTACTAGAACTCTCAGGCACGACCCTCTTCCCGTTTACTTGTTAATTACTCCGCCAGAGCTTTTTTCGCGATGGAGACCTGGAGCGGGTCGAATTGCGGGTTGAGTTTGAGCGCGCTTTCCAGATAACCGCGCGCACGGCCTGCGTCGCCGGCAGCACGCGCGATCATCCCTGCATGGTACAGAATTTCGGCGTCCCTGATGCCCGTGCGCATGGCATCTTCGATGGCGGCCTGCGCCTCCCTTATCTTTCCGGCCTTGAGCGCAGTCCAGGCGAGCGTGTCCGCCCCGTAGATGTCCTGCCGCTTCGCATAGTCTCGCACGGCGATGTCGTAAGCCTCGTTCGCCTTGAGATCGTGATCGGCGAAGTAGTTGGCGAGCAATCTCTCGTGCAGACTGCTTTCGAGCGGATTGGCGCGGGCGACCGCCTCGACGCGCGCATACTGCGCGGTGGCTTCCGTCTCTCTGCCCGCCAGCTTATACAGATCGCCGAGCGCGGCGAGATAGGGCGGCTCGGGAAGCTGTTGATTGACCGCCGTGTATTCCTTAACTGCACCTTCCAGATCGCCGACGGCGGCGCGCACGCGTGCCAGCGAGGCGCGCGCGTGTAGATCGTCGGGTAGAACTTTCAATGCGTCCCGGTAGTGGCGTTCGGCGGTTTCGTATTGGCCGACGGAGAAGGCGACTTCGCCGAGTTGCCAGTGATACCAGCAGATCGTTTCGGCGTCCGTCACGCTCAGGGCGAGAGAGAGCGCGAGCGCGGCCTTGAAGCGTCGGGCAGCCGTGTCCGGGTCGCCTTTGATTTGCGCCAGTCGCGCGTGGCGTGTCTCCACGGCGGCGTCGGGGCGCGGCAGGGTATCCATTTTGGCGAGGACGCGCTCGGCCTCGTCGTACTTGCCTAATTCCAGAAGCAGATCGAAAAGCATCACGTAGGACGACAACTTGCCGGGTTCGAGTTCGACCAGCCGGAGCGCGTGCTTGTACGCCTCGGCGAACATGTGTTGCGCCGCTTCGGCCATGACGAGCGCGGCCAGCCCGCCCGTGTTCTGTTCTTCGGGGAGCGCCTTGAGTGAATTTCGGGCGGCGTCGAGCGCCAGTTCGAGATAGCGCGTGTCCCCAGTTTCATGTTCGAGTTGAAGGTAATAGTCCGCGAGTTGGTTGTGCGCGATGAAGTCGTCGGGGTCGCGTTTCACACGCTCTTCAAAGAACCGGACGGTGCTTCTCGTCTCTTCTTTAGAGGAGAGCACGAGGGCGGGATTTGAGTTCGGGGCGGGCGCGCTCGCGTCACGCGCACCGGGACGCGCCCACCAGCCGCCGCAACCGTTCGACACGCAAAGCGTGACGACAAACAAACTGCTCCGAATCAGCGAGTTGATTGAAGGCGGGCGAGATATCATAAAGTTTAAACGTGTGGGGACGGCGGAACTACAAGGCTCTTCCGCACGCAGCGAAATTGCAAAGCTCTTGTGGCCGTCGTCCGGCAGGGCATGCGTTGGAAGTTTTATCTCAAGGCAACGCGGCGACGCTTGAGCGCAGACCTTCGAGATATTGATTGTTCGGGTTGACGGCGGCGAGTTGTTCGACGGCTTCGCCGGCGACGGTCTTGTCGCCGAGTTGGAGCGCGGCGGCGGCGATGTTTTGCAGAGCCTTCTCGTGGCGCGGGTCTATCTTCAGAGTCTTGCGATACTCTTCGATGGCGCGGCGGAAGTCGGGCGGCTGGCGTTGGAAGTAGGTGTTGCCGAGGTCTGTCTGCACGTCCGCGTTCTGCGGCCGGACGGCGAGGGCGCGCTCGTAAAAGAGCGCGGCGGCGGGGAAGTCGCCCGCGTCGTATTTCGTGTTGCCCATCGCGGAGAGCGCGTCGAAATCGCGCGGCTTCAAATCAACCGCGCGTTGCAGGTAGAGCGCGGCTTTGTCGAACGCTTTGAGTTTGTAGAAGATGGTGGCCGCGTTCATCTGTAGATCGAAATCTTTCGGCTTACGGTCGGCCGCCTCCATCGCGGCCTGCGCGTCGGCGTTCGTCGCGGCGACGCCGTTCGGGTTGGGGTTTGCGGCGGCCGCCGCGCTGTTGATGTCGGGGTGGCCGG
>DATCWB010000540.1:0-11195 GCA_036566625.1 Pyrinomonadaceae bacterium | reverse complement strand
CAACCACGCGCGCAATCGTCGGCGACTCGCCCGCGCGCGCGGGCGCGACTTCCATCGCGGCGGGCAGGGGCGGCAGTTTCTTCGCCGCGTAGTCCGGGCGTTGGTACTGCACGATGAGCGCGCCGCCCCGCCGGACGAATTCCAACAGGCGCGCGTGATGCGAGACGAAATCGGGGCGCGTCTGCGAGGCGCGTACGCCGACGACGATGGTGTCGAAGCGCGAGAGGTCGCCCGTGGCAAGTTCCGTTTCGTCCAGCATCGTCACCTTTAAGCCCATGCGCCTGATCGCCTCCGGCACTTCGTCGCCGCTGCCCATGATGTAACCGACGCTGACGGGCGCGACCTGCAAGTCGAAGACACGCACCGTCGCCTCCGCGTCCGTGTAGTAGTAGTGCGTCTGGATGTGCGGGTAACGGATCGCGTGCTGGCTGCGAGCGAAGATGCGCGATTGCGACGGCTGTGCGTCGCGCAGCGGTCTCGTCCCTTCCTCGGAGAGGCTGGCGGTGGCGTGCACGCGGTATGTCCCCGCCCGCGCGCCGGAGGGAATCGTGAGCGTGTGCGGCAGGGTCACGCGTTCGCCATCGGACGGAAGTTTGAAAGGCGTCGTCGCCGTCAACCACCAGCCGCCGGGAGGCGACGTAAGACCCAAGGCCCCGGACGCCTTCACACGCTCAGCGCGCTCCGCCGAAGGCTGGACGTTATTCACCAACTGGAAAGTCACCGGCTGCTTGCGCTCGCGCGCATCGAGCGGCACGATGATGAGCGCGGGGTTAACTTGCACGCTCAACACCGGCACGACGTTCAACTCGCGCCGCACCTCGCCCCGCACCGCGTCCAGATAGCGATACTCGACCGGCGCGGCGACGACTTGCGGCGACGCGCCCGCGTCAAACGCAACCTCGCCCGCGAGCAGCGGCGGCGCGAACGGCTCGGTCTTCGGATCGTCTTTGTACCAGACGTACATGTCGCCTCGCCGGCGCGACTCGTCGCCCGCGCGGCGCGACAGCCAGTAAGGCTCGGTCGGTTTGGCATCGGCCGGGACGTGTACGCGAAAGTATCCGACCTGTTGCGCCGTCTCGCGCGCGACGAACGCCGTCTCTGTTTTTGTGGCCTGCGCTAGTCGTTCGACGCGCCAACCTTCCGGCGCACGCAGACGCAACTCCTGCACGCGCGCCGCATTGTCAGGCACGAAGGCGCGCACGGCGACGACGAACGAACCGCCGGGCGTGACCGTCTCGGCGTCGGCCAGTGCGTCCACGCGCACGCCGAGGGCGAGTTGCAGGGCGTCGCGAAATTCGCGCTCTTTCTGTGCGAGAAGAAACACGGCGTCGAGGCGCGCGCGAACAAGTTGGGGGTCCTGCACGGCAGTGGTGTTGAGTTGATCGACGAGGCGGCCATACAAAGTGCGCGTGCGCGCGCGGCCGTCCGAGAGAGACTTAATGGTCGGGCGCATGTCGTTAGGGCTGTATTTCTCAAGCGCGCTGGCCGCGTCCTGGTCGATGACGGCGAGCGCGTCGGCGACCGCCTTGTCTTCCAGGCCGACCAACCGGGCGATGCCTTTGACGGACGTGTCGAGGCCGTCGTAGACGGTGCGCTCGGGTTCGCTCCCCGGCGCTTCCAGAGGCCGCGCCGGGTCGCTTGAGACTCCGAGTAACTTCACGCGCGACGTTTGCGCGCCGCGTAACTCCAGCGCGGCCTCGCCCTGCGACTTGTGCTGGCTGCGCCCCTCCATCGCCACTTCGTAGAAGCTCCGGCCGAGCAGCGGATCGAAACGCCCCGTGTCAATCTCGACGACGCCCACCGTTCCCTGCCCCTCCGCTGCCGTGGTGGTTCGGCCGAAATGGCTCACGTAAAATTTCTTTGCCTGCCACGGGCTCAAGCCCTCCGCCAGTTGTTCGGGAAATGCGCCGGGGTCGGCGGCGGCGCGCACCGCGACGGGCGTCAGGTATCCAGCGAACTGGTGTTGACCGTGTCCGTCGGCCTGCGTGCCCTGCCAGCGTGAGACGACCACGAGCGGCCGGAAGCGACGTATGACACGCACCATGTCTTCCAAAATTTCGCGCTCGTTCCAACGCGCGGCCGTCTCTTCGCGCGTCTTGGTGAAACCGAAATCGAAGGCGCGCGTGAAGAACTGCTCGCCTCCGTCGAGACGGCGCGCCTGCAAAAGTTCTTCGGTGCGGATGATGCCAAGCGCGTCGGAGAGTTCCGCGCCGATGCGATTCTGCCCGCCCTCGCCGCGATTCAACGAGAGGTAGGCGACGCGCGCTCCGTCGCCGCG
This sequence comes from Pyrinomonadaceae bacterium, assembly GCA_036566625.1. Taxonomy (GTDB): domain Bacteria; phylum Acidobacteriota; class Blastocatellia; order Pyrinomonadales; family Pyrinomonadaceae; genus JAIVJZ01. The sequence continues at coordinate 8,917 of DATCWB010000540.1, read as the reverse complement.
TGCGAGCCGCGCGATGAGGGCGGAGTCTTCGTCGTCAGGGTGCGCTCCCGTGTGCAGGACGCTCGCGGTCGTTTGCAGGCGACGCAGTAATAACCCCAGCCCAACCGCGCCCTCTTGGTACGTCGAGCGCACCTGCGCGCGCGTGCCGGAAGATGAAGGCGAGACGAACGAGCCGTCAGTTAAAACTGTAACGACGCAGGAGAGCGCGATGAGACGAATGAAGAGACGACGCATAAAAGTTTCCGCGCGCACTGATGACACGATCATTAAAGTCTAACGCGCTTGCGGGTCGCGCACCGTCAAACTCAGTAAATATCCGACGACGATCACGACCAGACAGCCGATGACGTTGAACCAGAGGAACGCGATGTCGGTGAAACGGCTCGCGATCCAGACGGACGTGATGCCGAAGAGCAGACCCCAGAACGCGCCACGCGCGCGCGCGCGTGGGACGGCCACGGCGAGGACGAAGACGCCTAAGAGCGAGCCGTAGAAGAACGAGCCGAAGCGGTTGACGACCTCGATCAGCGAGCCGAGCGAAGTGGCGTAGAGCGCGACGAAGCAGGCGAAGATGCCCCACACGCCCGTCGCGATGCGCCCGACGCGGACGTAGTGGCGGTCGCCGGCCTCCGGCTTGTAGTGGCGTCGGTAGAAGTCAATCGTCGTGGCGGTCGCCAGCGAGTTCAACTCCGCCGAGATGCTCGACATCGCGGCGGCGAAGATCGCTGCGATGATCAACCCGATGACCCCGGCCGGCATGTTCTGCACGACGAACGTGGGAAAGACGTAGTTCACGTCGGTGAAGGTCTTGTTGCCGCTCGCCTCTTTGACGAGCGCGACGCCGCGCCCGCGCGCCTCGTTGAATTCTTTGTTCGCGGCGAGATATGCCTCGCGCGCCGCCGCACGTGCCGCCGGATCGCCGCTATCCTCATTCCTCACATACTCGACCGCCGCCGCCTGCCGCGCGGCAAAAGCCTTCTCGTACTCGGCGTTGAGCGCGCCGTAGTCGGCCGCGCGCGCGCCCTGTTCCACCTTCGTCTGCTCGACCCGGTTGAAGATCATCGGCGGGGGCTGGAACTGGTAGAAGACGAAGACGAGCACGCCGACGAGCAGGATCAAAAACTGCATCGGGATTTTGACGAACGCGCTCATCAACAGCGACGTGCGCCCTTCGCCGACCGACTTGGCCGTCAGAAATCTCTGCACCTGACTTTGATCGCAGCCGAAATATGCGAGCATCAAAAACAGCCCGCCGACCAGGCCGGACCAGAGCGTGTAGGTCTGTTTGAGATCGAAGGTCGTGTCCACGGTCGTCAGCCGGCCGGTTGCGCCCGCGAGGTGCAGCGCGTCGCCGAGCGAAACTTCGGGCGGGAACTTCGAGAGGATGATAAACAGGCACACGAAGAGTCCGAAGAAGATGATGACCATCTGCTTCACGTCCGTCCACGTCACGGCCTGCACGCCGCCGATCATTGTGTAGATGGTGGTCGAGAGTCCCATTGCAAAAACGGTCACCGTCTCGCTCCAACCGAGCACGATGGAGAGGATGACCGAAGGCGCGGCGATGATCACGCCGACGCCGAGGCCGCGCGAGATGAGAAAGAAGAAACTCGTGAGCGTGCGCGTCTTTAAGTCGAAGCGTTTTTCGAGATACTCGTAAGCCGTGAAGACCTTCGCCCGGTAGAAGAAGGGCACGGCCGTGATGCACAGGATGACCATCGCGAGCGGGAGGCCATAGTAAAACTGTATGAAGCGCATCCCGTCGTTGTAGCCCTGTCCCGTCGTGCCGACGAGGGTGATGGCCGAGAGTTGCGTCGCCATGACTGAGAGGCCGACGGCCCACCAGGGCAGACTGCGGTTGGCGAGAAAGTAGCCCTCGGCGCTCCCGCTATGTTTCGTCATCCGCACGCCGTCCCAGATAATGTAGACGAGATAAGCGACCACGACAGCCCAATCAAGTACGCGCATGTTCTTTTAGGATCAATTCGGACTCAGGATGAAAAATAGCGCGAGAAGAGATACAACGCCGTGATGACCAGCACGGCGAACACGAGCACGGCGGCGTAGACGATGTGCCAGCGCGCGTCCTGCTCGCTCAACTCTCGCTCTGTTTCGGGCGTGTTCTCCCGCATCGAAAACCCTCTCCGCAGTTTGACGTGATGCCGCGATTATACGCCGAAGACGCGGGCAAACGCTTGCCGAAAATCTCACCACTTACTTATCCGCCGCGCCAAACGTTCTTCCTCTTTGCGACGCCCCCGCCTGCGCCATAAGCCGAAGACGACGAGCGCGGTCGCGCCGCCGGAAATGTCTATCAGGCTGTCCCAAATCGCGCCCGTGCGCGCGGCGTTGAAGGATTGATTGTATTCGTCAAGCAACGCCACGGACGCGACGAGCGCGAGCGCGGCGATGAACCAACCGCGGCGCAAGCGCCTGCGTGATGAGGGAATGAAGGCGCGCGCGGCGAGCAGGGCGAGCACGGCGTACTCGGCGAAGTGTGCGGTCTTGCGCACGGCGAAATGGACGACGAGGAGTTGCGCTTCGGTGATGGCGGGGAAGAGCCATTTGAAGAGCGGCGCGATGATGCGCGACGTGTTCGAGGCCGACATCGCGCCCGTCGAAGCGAAGAAGATAAACCCGATCCAGCCGACGAGAGGCGCGTAACGCCACAGGCGGCTGCGCCACGAAAACGACGCGCCCGGCGCATCTTCCGCCCGTTGATGTGTCTCACCTGATATGACCAAAACCAGCGCGCCTATCCTTGGAGACTGGCGGGGTCGCCCGCGCCATTATTTCCGACGTTGCCGGGACGAATCCGAGTTGTTGATAAAAGCCCGGCGAGTCTATTTATTGTCGTTTGGCCGCATGAAATCTTAAACAAAAAGGGAAGCCACGCATGCGCCGCTTCCCTTCACCTTCAATCTCATTGCGTGTTGTGCCGCCGGCAACTTATGAAGACGCTGCCGCCGCGCCGGAGACGACTTCGATGATCTCTTTCGTGATCGCTGCCTGGCGAATGCGGTTCATGTTGAGCGTGAGCGAGCCGATCAGGTCGCCCGCGTTTTTCGAGGCCGCGTCCATGGCCGTCATGCGCGCGCCTTGTTCCGACGCGATTGATTCGAGGAGCGCGCGGAAGACCTGCGTCTCGATGAGACGCGGCAGCAGGCGGCTGAAGATTTCCGCGGGCGGCTGCTCGTAAATATACTCGACGAAGTTTTGCTCCTGCTCACGATTGCCATCAGCCGCCGCGTCGGCCTCGCCTTCCTCGACGCGCGAGACGGGCAGCAGTTGTTCGACGACGACGCGCTGCTGCAAGACGGAACGGAACTCGTTGTAGAGAAGAAAGACTTTGTCTATGCCTTCGTCTTCGATGAACCGGCGCGTGATGTCGCTCGCCATCCCGGCCGCTTCCTCATAACTCACGCGCCCTTTGCCCGTCAGCCCGATGTACTCCTGCACGATCTGTATGTCGCGACGGCGGAAGAAATCCCGCCCCTTGCGACCGACCGCCATGAGTTCGACCGTCTGCCCGTCGTGTTCGCGGATGAACGCCTGCGCCGCTTTGATCAGGTTGGCGTTGAACGCCCCCGCAAGTCCCTTGTCGGCCGTGATCAGCACGAGCAGGTAACGCTCGTCGCCGCGCCGGTCGAGCAGCGGGTGATGATAATTTTCATCCGTGTGGGAGGCCAGTTCGGTGAGCACTTCCGTCATCTTACGCGCGAAGGGACGGGCGTTCGTGACGCGCTCCTGAGCGCGCCGCAGATTGACAGCCGAAAGCATCTTCATCGCCTTCGTGATCTGCTGCGTGTTCTTCACCGACTTGATGCGGCGTCGGAGGTCTAAAAGGTTTGCCATAAGAAAGAGGTTAGAGGTCAGAGTTCAGAGGTTGGTAAGAAGCAGTTTTGTTGTAACTGATCTCCGACCTCTAACTTCTGACCTCTGCTTTTAAGCTCCGGCGGCCGTGGTCTGCGCGGCGGGCGTCGCCGCGTTTGAAGTCGCCGCGGGCGTCTTCGGCGCGCCGGTGGTTGCTACCGCCGCCGAGGCGTTCACGTTCCAGTTGTCTTTGAAATCCGAGAGCGCCTGTTTGAGATCGGCCTTGATGTCGTCTGTGAGGGCCTTCTTCTCGCGTATGCGTTGCAGCAATCCCGGCTGCGAGTTCTCCATGAAGCGCACCAACTCGGACTCGAAGCGGCGCGCCTGATCAACCGGCACGTCGTCGAGGAAGCCGTTTGAGGCCGCCCAGATGATGAGCACCTGCTTCTCAACGTCGATGGGCTGATACTGCGGCTGCTTCAGGATTTCGGTCAGGCGTTGGCCGCGCGACAGTTGCGCCTGCGTCGCCTTGTCCAGATCAGAACCGAACTGCGCGAAGGCCGCGAGTTCGCGATACTGCGCGAGGTCGAGGCGGAGCGTGCCGGCCACGGCCTTCATCGCCTTGATCTGCGCCGAGCCGCCGACTCGCGAGACGCTGTTGCCGACGTTGATCGCGGGGCGAATGCCTGCGTTGAACAAGTCGGCTTCGAGGAAAATCTGCCCGTCGGTGATCGAGATGACGTTCGTCGGGATGTAGGCCGAGATGTCGCCCGCCTGCGTCTCGATGATCGGGAGCGAGGTGAGCGAGCCGCCGCCCTTCAAGTCGGACAACTTCGAGGCGCGTTCGAGCAGGCGCGAGTGTAGATAAAACACGTCGCCCGGATACGCCTCGCGTCCCGGCGGACGCCGGAGCAGCAGCGAGATTTCGCGATAGGCCGCGGCGTGTTTCGAGAGATCGTCGTAGATGGTCAGGACGTGGCGTCCGGTGTCGCGGAAGTATTCGCCGATGGCCGCGCCCGCGTACGGCGCGAGGTACTGCATCGCCGCCGGGTCGGACGCCGACGCGTTGACGACAATCGAGTAGTCCATCGCGCCGAAAGTCTGCAAGGTCTTGATCACCTGCGCCACCGTCGAAGCCTTCTGCCCGATGGCGATGTAGATGCAGATCACATCTTTGCCCTTCTGGTTGAGGATCGTATCGAGCGCGACGGCGGTCTTGCCCGTCTGGCGGTCGCCGATGATCAACTCGCGCTGGCCGCGGCCGATGGGCACCATCGCGTCAATCGCCTTCAACCCGGTCTGCAAAGGCTCTTTCACCGGCTGGCGGTCAACCACTCCGGGCGCAATGCGCTCGATGGGGTTGAAACTGTCGGTGAGAATCGGGCCGCGGTCGTCGAGCGGCTGACCGAGCGCGTTGACGACGCGCCCGACGATGGCGTCGCCCACCGGCACGTCCATGATGCGCCCCGTGCGGCGCACCACGTCGCCTTCCTTGATCAACTGAAACTCGCCGAACAGCACCGCGCCGACTTTGTCCTCTTCGAGGTTCAAGGCCAGCCCGCGCACTTCGTGCGGAAAGTCGAGAAGCTCACCGGCCATCACCTTTTCCAGCCCGTGAATCTCCGCGATGCCGTCGCCCACTTTGATCACCGTGCCGACTTCCGTGACGGTGACGCCCGTGTCGAAGTTTTGAATCTGTTGGCGAATAATGTCGCTTATCTCGTTAGCTCTGATCGGTTCCATATGATTTGATCCAGTTCGTCTCGTCCGTTTGCCGGTTCGCGATTTTGTCTCCGTCTCGAAAATCGCAACTCGAAAATTTAATTCTCTCCCGCCATCTTCTGTTTGATCTGCTGCAACTGCGTGCGCACCGAGCCGTCATAGACGGTTGAGCCGATGCGCGTCACGATGCCGCCGATCAATTCCTCGTCCACGGCGAATTGCAGCCGTACTTTTTTGCCCGTCAGCGTCCCGAGATGCGTGCGCAGAGTCTCCTTTGTGGATTCCGGCACGGCGCGCGCCGTCGTCACCTGCGCGGAGACGACGCCCGAACGCTCGTCGAGTTGCAAGGCAAATCTCTGATTGATCTCCTTCAACTCCGAGAGGCGATGATTTTGGAGTAGGACTTGGAGGAAGTTTGCCGTCGTCGGCCGCACACGCGTCCGCGCGATAAGCGTGTTGAGGACGTTGCGTTTTTGCTCGTAAGGAATGGTGGGGTTGCGAAAGACTTCCAACAGACCGGAATTGTCTTCCAGCATCTGCGCCCAACCGTTCAACTCCTCCTGCACTTCACGCGCTTCACCCTGCGCGATCACGACATCCGCGAGTGCCGCCGCGTAACGCCGCGCCATCGTTTGCACGCTCAACCCTTGATCCCTCCCAGCTCTCCGATGTAATCGTTCATCAAGCGCGTATCGTCTTCCGCGCCTATGTCGCGTCGGATCAAATCTTCTGCCAGGCGAACGCTCTGCTCGGCGGCGTAACGGCGTAAATCCTGTCGCGCAACTTTGCCCGCGCTCTCAATTTCACGTTGCGCTTGCTCGCGCAGCCGACGCGTCTCCTCGGCGGTCGCGCGCGTAATGCTTTCACGTTCCGCTTCGGCTTCCCTCTTGGCTTGCGCACGCACGGTTTCAACTTCCGCGTCGAGCCGCGCCAGCCGCGCCTCAACTTCTTCCAGCTTAGCCAAAGCAGCCCTGCGCTCTTCCTGCGCACGCATCAACTCGCGCCTGATCGTGTCGCGCCGCGCTGTCAACGACGCCCCGATCGGACGACGCAACAGAAAAACGAGCACGGCGACGAACAGTATGAGGTTGAAGAACCTCCAGACTTCCCATCCCGGATAGTTGTACCAGGGGGTTTCGCCGCCGGCGAGCGCGAAAAGCGAAAAAATATTGCTCAGGAAATATGTCATAAGAGTTCAACGCGCGCCGGTCGTGGTGAAATCAGGAGAAGGGCGATTCAGAATTTGACGGCTAATGTCCGACGCGATCTTGCGGGCGTCGGCTTCCAGTGAAGTTCGCGCCTGCTCGGACTGAGTTCGCAAAAGACTCTTTTGTTCTTCGGTTGAGGCTTCAATTTCGGCGCGTAGAGAATTTATCTGGCTCTGTCGTTCGAGTAAAGCTTGGGCGCGTTCCTGTTCAAGTAAGCGATATCCTTCCGTGCGCGCATCGCGCAGCGAACGCTCGTAGCGATTCATACTAGTTGCCACACGCTGCAAAATATCTTGCGCCTCTCCCGTGCCGCCGCGCGTGCGTCGCTCTCGTTCTGCCAAAACTCGGTTCACCGGGCGAAAAAGCGTCGAGTTCAAAACATAGATCATGAAAACGATGATCGCTATGTGAAGAAAAAGCGTACCGTCCGGCACAAGCTGAATCGCGTCCCCGGCTATAACCAGAATAATCATATATCCCTACGCAGTTCTGACGAACAGGTGCGACACCCATGAAGGTAAGATAGTAAAACTGTGTGTATCAAAAGGTTCGGAGTTTAGCATGCTAACTCAAATGTGGTCAAGACAATGGCAAGGCAAACACTTCATTACAGAACTATCTGCCCGTGCTCCATGGCTTAACTTCTATCTTGTTTAGTATGTCTATGAGGGATTTTCTTTTATGTAGCTATGACAAGATTGCTATTAACTTAAGAGAAACCTAGTCCGAACATTCAAGTCCGAACTCCTCTAACACTTAATTAACTTTAACTTTTAAAACTGCAATAACCTTTTCTTAGTCTATAATTTATACACTTTCCAACGTGTTCTGCGCACCCATAATCATCTCATACACCCGTTGTAAATCCGCCTCATTGTAATATTGCACTTCGATTTTGCCTCCTTCGCCGGATTGATTTGGGAGGATATGAACCTGGGTTCCCAAGCGCCGCCGCAATTTAGACTCGGCGGCGCGGGTATTCGCATCGCTGGTCCTCTCGGAAGGGATCGGAGCAGGGGGCGGGTTAGAGTCGCCTCCAGCTACAACCCGTTTCACGGCGCGTTCCGTGTCCCTCACCGATAAACTCCGGTCAATAATTCCCCGCGCTATTTCCCTCTGTTTATTTGCGTCGTCAATCCCAAGCAAGGCTCTGGCATGTCCCATAGACAACTTATTTTCTTCGACCAAGAGTTGTATATCCTCAGGTAAACGTAAGAGCCTAAGATAGTTAGTGACAAAGGTGCGATCACGGCCGACGCGTTGCGCCACGGTCTCCTGCGTCAAATTAAAAGTCTCTATTAGACGTTTGTATGCGTAGGCCTCTTCAATGGCATTCAACTCTTGTCGTTGGATGTTTTCGATTAAAGCCAATTCCAACATCTTGTCATCCGGGACATCACGGATGACGGAGGGAATTCGCTGGAGTCCGGCACGTTGGGCGGCGCGCCATCTTCTTTCACCCGCGACAATTTGATACCGCCCCCCATGGGTTTTCCGCACCAATATCGGCTGCACGACGCCGTTGGTCTTGATGGACTGCGCCAGTTCCTCCAACTGCGTCTCGTCAAAGCGCGTCCGCGGTTGCACGTTATTTGGTTCGATGAGGTCTATATCAACTTCTCTTAATTCTTCATTGGTTGTGGCTGGCGTCTCCGACAGCAGAGCGCTCAAGCCCCGCCCTAGAACTTTTCTTGTCATGAGTGATTATCTCCTTCGCCAACTGTAGATAGCTTTCCGCCCCGCGCGAGCGTATGTCATAGAGAATAATAGGTTTACCATAGCTCGGGGCTTCCGCTAGGCGTACATTACGAGGGATCACCGTCTCCAAAACTTGTTGACCGTAAAAACTGCGTAAGTCTGCCGCCACTGCTGAGGAAAGGTTCGTGCGGTCGTCGTACATTGTCAGTAATAAGCCTTCGATGGTCAAACCCGGATTGAGGGAGCGTCTTATTCTGGCTAATGTGTCGAACAACTCGGTGACGCCCTCTAGAGCGTAATATTCGCACTGGATGGGAACTAGAAGTGTATCGGCGCTTGTCAGGGCATTCAGGGTCAGCAGGCCAAGCGAAGGCGGGCAATCGATGATGATAAAGTCGTACTCGTGCTGAACGCTGCGCAAGACATCCTGCAACTTGTACTCTCTGCGCTCTATCTCAACTAATTCGACCTCTGCT
>DATCWB010000539.1:0-41811 GCA_036566625.1 Pyrinomonadaceae bacterium | reverse complement strand
GCTCACTTTATCAAAGCCTGGGGAACTCGACCAATTTAATCTCCTTGCGTATCTCCGAAAACCTCGGCAAGTCTTCAATGTCGGGTTGATAGGCCAACCCTTGCGCGATCAGGTCGTACTGTTTCATCACGCGCGCGCCGGGTACGGGGTTGCCTTTCTCATCACGCGAGCGACCCAGAAGAAAGACCGTATCCGAGACGACAAGCGCCGAATTCACGTCGTGCGTGACGATGATGAAAGTGTTGAAACTATGCTGATGGGCTGTGCTCACGATGAGATCGATGACGTTGATGATGTTGACCGGATCGAGGCCGGAGAAAGGTTCGTCAAGGATGATGAAGTGCCGCTCCTGCATGAGTTGCTGGAGGATGGCGACGCGTTGCCGCTGCCCGCCCGAGAGTTGCTGCGGCCACGCCAACCCCTGCTTCACCATGTCGAACTCGTCGAGCAGGCGGAGGGCTTTGTCGCGCGCCTCCTGCCTGGACATCCCGGCGCGCACGGCCGGTTCGATAAGGTTATTCAGCACGTTGATGTCATCGAACAGCGGATAGCGTTGGAAGACGACGCCGACATCACCCACCCGCGTTTCACGCAGAGGTTTCCCCTCGCCGTCGCTCAACCTGACGCAGCCTGCCGTCGGCTTGTCCAGTCCTGCGATGATGCGCAGCGCAGTGGTCTTCCCCGCTCCCGAAGGGCCGAGGAGGCTGATGATTTGCGGCTTGCCCTTGATGTCGCGGATCGTCAGCGAGAGGTCTTTCAGGACAACGAGCGTGTTCCCGTCGTTCGTCTTGAAAGACTTCGACAGTTGTTCGACCGTCAGCAGCGGTTCGAGGAGTTCCGCACTGCCGGGCAGTGGGCCGGGAGCGCAGAAGGTGTTGCCGCTATCGGCGTTCTGTTGGGCGTCGGTCGGCATAGCTGTTAAGCCCTCTCCGCGACCGTGGTGTGTGGAAAGGCAATTCGCTTCACCAGAGCAAACAGCCAGTCTTCGGCCACGGCGATGACACCGATGATGATGAGATAGGCATAGACGGCCGGCAGATTGTTGACGGAGGAATAGGCATAAATCTGGCTGCCGATGCCGCCCTCCGTGCGGTTGTAGGTCTCGATTGCGGTGATCATCACCCAGCCGATGGCCGCGTTCTGCGCGATGACTTCGAGCATCTGCGGCCCCGTGCCCCGCACCACCACGGTATAGAAGGTTTGCAGATCGTTGTAGCCGAGGACGCGCGCCAGCTCAAACTTCATCTGCGGGATCGAGGCGATGACGGCGGTCATGCTCGTCACCAGAAAGAACGACATCCCGACGGTCAGCATCGCCACCTTCATCGGCCAGCCGATGGTGAAAAGCGTCAGGAAGACGAGGTTGAAGCCGATGATCGGGATATAACGCAACCACTGCACCAGCTTGTTGAACGGTCGGAAGAAGGGCAGCACGCTCAGGTAGGCGATGAGGAGCGAAAGGATGGTCGAGTAGAGCAGCCCGACCACGTTCAGCTTCAGCGTGACGTAAGTGTTATAGACGAGTCCCTGGCTACCCGGCGCAGTCCACATCTGGCCGAGCGCGCGCCACAGTTCCGAAGGGTAGGGCAACGCCTTGATCGGGTTGAAGAGCCAGAACAGAGCGAAGGCCGCGAGCCAGAGCACGAGCAGGTTTGCGCGCACAAAGAAGCCCGGGTCGCCATGCAGGCGCAAGGTCTGGAGGTACGCCCTGCCCGGCGTTAGCCCTGAAAACAGCCTCGAAGTCGTGGTTGTTGCTTTAGCGACCATATGATGAATAGTGAGCAGTAAACAGTGAGCAGTAAGCAGTGAAAACGATCTCAGAATTTGAACTTTGAACTCTGAACTCTCTGCCACCACTCACTGCTCGTCGCGCACTTGTCGAGCTACTTCAGAATAATCACGACGCGACGGTTGGCGGCCTTTTCCGTCTCGTCGCGATTCTGGTTATTGGGCAGCGGGCGATACGGCCCATAACCCTCGATGCCTTCGAGCCGCGCCTCGTTGATGTTGATGCCCGACGGGTCGGACGCTTTCAGCCACTGCCAGACGGAGCGTGCGCGCTCCTGCGACAGTCGCAGGTTCGTGCCCGCGTCGCCGACGTTGTCGGTGTGCCCCTCGACGACGACCTTCGTATCGGTCGCGCGAATAAGCAGGTTGCGAATCTCCGTCAGGCGGGCGATCTCCGAGGGGTTGATCTTCGCAGACCCGGAGGCGAAGGTGATCTGGTAATTCGCCTTAACGACCGTCCCCGTGTTCTGTCCCTCTTCAAATTTCGTCTGGTAGACAGGCCCGGCGCTTCGTTCGTCCGTCATCTCGCGAATGAAACTCAGGTCAACGACCTGCTCGACGGGAGCGTAGTTCTCCAGGCGGTCGGGCAGGAGTTGCTTGAGGCGGTTAGCGTGGTCGGTGTAGGTGATGCCGAAGATGCTGCGGCTGATCGGTTGATTACTATCCATGCCGAAGAGGTGGCGCACCTCTGCGATGTTGTTGAGGCGCGAACCGCCGAGCGGCACGCCGTTCTCAGTCACCCCGGCGAAATATTTAGTCCAGAAAGTTTGCCCCATGCCTTCCATGTTAAAGACGAGGGCGTTCAGGGCAGCCACGCGGTCACGGAAATAGGCCGGGTCGGTCTTGATGCGTTCGTTGGAACGCGCGATGCAGCGCAGGAGAGTCGTTACGTAAGGGCGGTGCTGGCGGAGCCAGTCCTCGTCGCCGAACAGGATGTTCGGCATCATGTAGCTGTACTCTTTCGTCGAGACGATCTTTTGCAGCTTCTCTTCCTTGCCCTTGTAGCTGAGGGTCGGACGCTCTTTGGCAGCCATCACGTCGCCGGGCGTCCATGTGCCGACGGCGTCGATCTGAAGCTGCTCGGTCTTGCCCGTCCGGCGATTGCGGAGCGCGACTCTGGCATTGGCGTTAAATTTCTGCGCCGCCTCGATGTGGTCGGTGGCGTTGACGAAGTTGACCGCGTCGGGGTCGTAGACCTGCTCGTCGGGGTTGACGGGAATCTGATTGTCGGAAGCCCAGTTGACCACCACGTTCCAGTCGCAATAGGGGACGGCGGTGACGACAACGGAGCCGCGCGCGAGTTGCGGGTCGCGCTTCCAGGACTCCGGTCCCATCAAACAGTCTTCGCCGAACGAGTAGCCGCCCGACCAGATGACTTTCGCCTTGTTGCCGCGCAGGAGCTTGTTCGCGCCCGCGATGTCCACGGCGGACTGATCGCCCGTGGTCGTGACGAGTTGCATCTGCCCGGTGGCGAGCGCCTGCACCTGTTTCGAGGTGTCGTTTTCGACGACGAGGCGCGTGTTCGTGATGCCCGCCTGCGCGAGACAACTGTCGGCGTGTTCGCCGGATTTGCCGGGTCCGCCGACGGCGTCGATGAGGCCGCTCGCGGTCTGCCACGTCCAGATGCCTATCGTCACCTCCGGGTTATCCGTCGTGCGCTCGGGCGGTTTGACCTGAGAGGGCGGCAAATCTTTCAGCGCGATGTCTTCCAGCTTCTCGCGGCTGCCGACCAGGACGCCGCCCCCCTGCTTGCTGTCGTCAGAATAGGGGTTCAACTTATCGAGAATGCCTAACTGCCTGATGCCTGCGTAAACCAGACCGACCATCACCAGAACGAGCAGGATGATGGCGCCGGGGCCTAACTTGTAACGACCGATTTGCATTTCAGCCTCCTCAATGTCGAGAGCGAGATTCGCTTTAAGAGACGCCTCGCGGGTAACTATCGCCGGAGACGGCCGTCCGCCATCCTGCCAAAGTCTCCGCCTTATCGCCGCGTGCCGACCGTCAGGCGCAACAGACGCAGGCGCGCGTCCAACTCTTCCGGCGTCATCGCGGCGTACTTGGGCGGAAGCAGACGCCGGCTCGATGCCTCAAAGACGGCGAGCAGTTCCATGTATTCCAGTAGTTCGGTATCGCGGCTCGGAAAATAGTCGGAGGCCGCGCGCCGGAAGTGCTCGGCGTTGACGATTGTGTCCCCCCCGAACTCACGCGCCGCGTCGTCGTTCGCCATCAGGATGACGGCCTCTATGTCGGCGTTGCTGTAGCCGATCAGTTTCTGCGCGAAGCCGTCGCGCAGCGAGGCAAAGTCAACGTCAGTCTTGATCTTGTTCTTGCGGACGAGCGCGCGCGCCACCGTCTCCACTTCTTCGGGGGTCTGCGAATAAAGAAAGGGAATCTTCCGGTCGAGCCGCCCGGCGCGCTTGAGGTCTACGTCGAGCTTGTCGGGGCGGTTCGTCATGACGAGAAACAGGATGCGCCCGCGGTTCGAGGTGTCGGACATGAACTCCTTGATGCGCGCGATCACCCGTGAAGAGGTTCCGCCGTCGCCCTCGCCGTCCGTGTTGCCGAAGGCGCGGTCGCCCTCGTCAATGATGACGATGACCTGCCCGATGGCGCGGATGACGCCGAGTATCTTTTCGAGATTCCCCTCCGTCGCGCCGACCCACTTCGAGCGAAAGTTCTTGAGCTTGACCGTGGTCAACCCGCACTCGCGTGCGAACGCCTCGGCGACGAAGGTTTTGCCCGTCCCCATCGGGCCGGTGAAAAGGATGCCCATCGGCACGCGGCTCGTGCGCCCCTCGCGGATGCTCTCGGCGATGAGGAGCAAATCTTTCTTGACTTCCTCCATCCCGCCCACCACATCAAAGCCGTGACTCGGTTCGACGAACTCGACGAGGCCGAAGCACTCGCGCTCCAAAATTTCGCGCTTGCGCCGCGCGATCAGGCGGTCGGCCTCTTTACGTGCGCGCTCTTGCGCGGTCTCTCCCGCCTCGGTCTCGGCCGCCGCGGGGTCGGCGTCGGGGGCGATCAGTTTCTTGATGTCCTCCGGGCTCATGCCGCTCGTCAGTTGCGCTAGTTTGCGCGCGCGCTCGGCAGCGTCCGAACCTGCGCCGAGTATCTGCCTGATAAACACTTCGCGCTCGCGCGTCTCCTCTTCGGCGGCGGGCGGCGGCGTCAGGATCGAGATGATCTGAACGGCCTTCAACCCGGCGGTGATCTCAGCGTAGCGCTGCGCGTCGCGTTCGCCCAGTTTGGGGTTGGCGACCGAGGCGGCATGCCTGCGCGTCTCAACATCCGGCATCGGCACTACGACGACGGCGACTTTCGGGTTGGAGACGAGCTTGGGCGAAAGTTCCGAGAGGTTTTCCGTCACCAGCAGCACGATGTTGTCGCGGCGCTCGATTTCGGGAAGCGAGGACCAGCGGTGGAGCGTGACGATGGAGGCGCGGTCGGTGTCGGCCTGAAAGTTGGGGTCGCCCGCCGGGGCGATGGTCTCGGCGTATTCGAGAATGACCGCCGCCTTCGACGAAGTGCTGAGCACGCTCTCAAGCGCGGCGAGCGTGCGATCCTTATCCGGCGAGAGCAGCAAGTCTTCGGTGATCACGACTTCGGCGGCGCGCTTGGCGAAGCGCGCGCCCGTCGAGACGTTGTAGGCCACGATGGTCTCGCGCGACTCCTTGAGCAGCACGCCGGTCAAAAACTCCGTGAGCGAGAGAATCTGCCCGGAGTGGAGAACCGAGTCGTAGACGTTGCCGTGGAGTACGAACATCGAAGCCTCGCCGCGCAGGTAGCGGCGGCGCAGGTCTTCAGCCCAGAGAGGGAGCGGACGTGATTCTGACATAGAAAAGAGTGAGCAGTAAGCTATGAGCAATAAGCAGTAAGCGTTCGGCGGCGGCGACTCGCGTCAAGCAGTTCTTTGTTTTTACCGCTCACCGCTCACCGCCCACTGCTCACATGGTTTTATTTCCCTGCTGTGCCTGTTGCGCGGCCTTCCTGGCCTTGAGTTCGGCGAGCTGGTTTCTGGCCTGCACGTCGCCCACCTGGCTGCGGAGCGCGTCGAGGCGGCTGTCGAGCGACGACTCGGAGAGTTCCTTGCCGAGGTTGGCTTCGGCGATAGTGTTCTTGATGTGCTGGCGCACGTTGTCGAGTGCCTTTACCTCGGCGTCCACCGAGAGGCCGTCGAGTTGCTCCTGCACCTTGATGCGCGCCTGCGACGACTGCATCTTGGCGAGCATCGAATCTTTCTCGGCCTGTAGTTTTCTGATCTGCGATTGTACGCCGAGCAGCGATTGCTTGGCAGAGTCGGCATCTTTCTGCGCGCTGTCCATTTCGACTCTCATCTCCGCAACTTCGGTCGCCAACTGGTTCTTCTTCTGAATCAGGATGAGCGCCAGATCGTCCTGGCCGGTGTCCACGGCGGTGTCGAGTTCGGCTTCGGTTTGAGCCAGTTCGGCGGTAGCTTGCTTGAACCGCTCGCCCGTCTCTTCGCGGCGGCGGATGATGGCGGCCGTCGCCGACTTCAGTCGCGAATACTTCTCGATCATCGAGTCAATCGCATTCTCGTAAGCAATCTCCGGATGATCTTTTTCCACGTCGGAAATCCAGAGCCTCAAGAAACCGCGCCACAAATTACCCAACCGACTGAGCATACCTGCCATTGACTTCGCTTCCTTTCGATGAAACTTTCAGTTGATTGTCAGTAGAACTAAACTCAGGAATTCCGGAATTCGTTGACCTAAGAAGACGCGACTCAGGCACGGCATCACACTCTAGCACAGGGCAGTAACTCTACAGAAGATCAAACCTTGCCATACCAATCGACGCGAAAGCCGAGGAGGATGCGTTAATGGCTGTGTTGCAAAAACAGCCTCATCTGCCATGACGACTAAGAGCGAGATCAGCCCCTTGTTGGTGAAGTAGACGCGTTCGCTTGCATCTCCGCTCTCAGAGAGGACTTCCATGAATGGCAGAGGGACGGATTCCACCGGACGCTTGCAGGAGAGCTGGCTGATCTCTTACGTGCGCGGTCGGATCACGATTCTTGACCGGCGCGGTCTGGAAGCGACCGTCTGCGAATGTTACCGTGCGGTCAGAGACGAGTACGACCGCCTGCACGGCTGAGGGTCGCCTCTCATCCTTTCCTCACTTCCCTTTATAAGTGTGCCAGCGCACGGACGACCTCTCCCTGCCCGTGTTACTCATAATAGGGTTAATGCTCGCCGAGACTTCAGTTCACGACAACCGGATCGAGATGGTCTCTTTCCCCTTATAAGTGCTGTCCGTCGTCTTTTCCGACTTGACCAAACGAGGAGTTACACATGCTATCCACAAAGCTAGTTAGGCCGGTTGAAAACCAGCCGCTCGTCTCCGTTTCCGATGAGGTCAACGACATGATTGAACCAAAGCCGACGCAGGAAGGGTTGCGGACTTCGGAAATCCGCTACCGGCGGCTCTTCGAGGCCGCGCGCGACGGGATACTTATTCTTAATGCCGTTACCCTGAAAATCACCGACGTGAATCCGTATATGACAGAGTTGTTAGGCTACTCAAGCGACGAATTTCTGGGCAAAGAACTTTGGGAAATCGGTCTCTTCAGAGATAAAGAGGCGAGCCGCGCTGCGTTTCGGGAGTTGCAGGAGACAGGCTATCTCCGTTACGAGGACTTACCGCTGCAAACCTTGCACGGGGAGACTCGTGAGGTGGAGTTTGTCAGCAACGTCTACGAAGAGGACGGCCACCCGGTCATTCAATGCAACATCCGCGACATCAGCGAACGCAAGCGTTCACAGGCGGAATGCACGCGGCTGTTGGAGAGCGCGATGGCGGCGCAGGCCGAGGCTGATACGGCTAACGGCCTCAAGGATGAGTTTCTCGCCATCCTCTCACATGAGTTGCGCACTCCCCTGACCTCGATTCTCGGATGGTCACACATGCTCGCCGCCGGCAACCTCGACGACGCGGCCGCAAAAAGTGCTCTGGAAACCATCGTGCGCAACGCCCGCGCGCAGAGACAACTCATTGACGATCTGCTCGACATCTCGCGCATCATCACGGGCAAGCTCCGCATAGACGTGCAACCCGTAGAACTCGCACCGATGATCGAGGCCGTCGTTGACGGCGTGCGCCCTGCGGCCGATGCCCGAAGTATTCATCTCCGGACGGCGCTCGATTCACGCACCAGTGCCATCTCCGGCGACCCCGACCGGTTGCGACAAATTATCTGGAATCTCTTAACCAACGCCATCAAGTTCACACCCGAAGGCGGGCGCGTCGAGGCGGGGCTTGAGCGCACCAACTCTCACGTCGAAGTGACCATCAGCGACACGGGGCAAGGCATCGCCCAGGAGTTTCTGCCCCACGTCTTCGAGCGCTTCAGTCAATCCGATTCGTCAAGCACGCGCAGGCACGGCGGGCTCGGACTCGGTCTCTCCATCGTGCGCCAGTTGGTCGAACTACACGGCGGGACGGTGACGGCGACGAGCGCGGGAGCAGGAGAGGGCACAACCTTCAAGGTCATCTTTCCCTTGATGAGCGTACGTCCTGAACTGCGCGACGCAGAGATGCCGCACCCCTTAAAGGGGATTAGCCCGCTGACAGGTCGGCAGCCGTCGCTTAATGATCTACGGGTGCTCGTCGTTGAGGATGCGCCGGACGCGCGCGAACTTGTGGCCGCGATGCTGGAAGGATGCGGTGCTGAAGTGGTGGCCGTCGGGTCGGCCTTTGATGCGCTCGCAGAAATGGAGCGACGGAGGTTCGACGTGCTGATCTCGGACATCGGGATGCCGCTCATGGATGGCTATGCGCTGATCGAGAAAGTGCGCCGTTTACCGTTAGAGCGCGGGGGCGGAATTCCGGCAGTGGCATTAACGGCCTACGCCGGAGTCGAAGACCGGATGCGGGTGCTCTCAGCCGGCTACCAGATGCACCTTGCGAAGCCGGTCGAACCAATCGAACTGACGACCGTGGTGGCAGACCTTGCCGCGCGATCCGCCGTACCGCTAGGTGTTTAAGCTAAGATGAGTACGGCGGGAGGGTGTTCGTAAAAGAAGCATTATCGGAATTGACTTGCTTGAAGACCGGTAACGTTATTTAATTCAGGATAAATAAGAATTAATTGGTGTGAAACTATGCATGTAACGTGGTGACACTCAGGCGACTTCATTGCCTACCGGGACTGATTCGAGCCTCAGGTGTTTGCATTTTGCGACTCCCTTGTCAGCCCCCTCCGGGTACCAGAAGCCGACGCCGGCGCAGTCGGGACACTTCTGTCTCTGTTCGGCCGTGAGCGCGGGCGAGGCGCTTCCCTGTCCGGCGGCCTCTGTGGCCGTCATCTCGGCGGCGCGCGCCTTGTCTACCTTCCACAGGCGGCGGCGCAGGTGCTCGGCCAGGAACGCCGGCACGTTCGAGACCGTAGTGCGTGCGGCCGCAATGCGTAGTTCTGAAACCAGCACCCCGGCCAATTCATCCCACTTCTCATCGCTCGTCGAGACCGCGCCCGTCAGTTCGCGCTCGGCTTTGACCAATGCGGCGGTGAGCCGGCGCGCGGCAGCGTCATCATCAGAATTCTCTTCTTCAGTCTTAAAAGAAGTCTTAGCATTGCCGGATGTTGTTGATTCAACAACCACTTCGGTTAGGTGGGGTGACCCCATATTTTGGTGGTGGGGTAACCCCAAATTTTGGGGTAACTCCCCGTAAGGTGGGGTAACATGGGGTGACGTGGGGTTAGGTGGGGCGACCCCATGCGACCTGGCGATGAACAGGCCGGAAGTCTCTTCGGGTAAAAGCACTTCGTACAGGCATCCGTCATTCTGCCCTCGGTGCCACTCAGAGATAACGAGGCCGATGGCGGAGAAGTAGCGGAGGTGGGAATCAATGGTTTTGACATTCCTGATTCCCGACCAGTCGCTCAACTCCCTCTTGGTGGCGCGCACTGACCGCTTCGGTATGATCGCACCGCGCGTGCGCATGTAGAGGGCATCGTAAAGTTTCTTGCTGGAGCCCTGAAAGATGCCGGCGGGCAGGGCGACCCGATCCAGGCTGTTCGCTCGCTTGTTGAAATCCCGGGCCGGCGCGGCGGGGTTAGGTGGGGTAACCCCACGTAACGTGGGGTTAGGTAGGGTTACCGGCTTGTCGTCGTATTCGTTGAGCAGCGCGTCCAAGTCCTGACGAGGCTTTTTCTTGGGCGGGGTCAGCGCCTTACCTAGATTGTCTTCGAGTAGTTTCTTGTCTGCTTTCTTCATCGCCCAGGACCTCTCTGATTTCGGTGACCAGCTTGCGGTAGGCAAATGCCGGTGCTGATTCGGAATTGGCTTCAATGACCGATCTGAGGGTGGCCGTCGCTTCGCCGACCGAGATCGCGCGGGGAATCGTCGTCTGAAAAACGAAGTCCTCCGTAAACCGCTCGATGATTTTAGCCCTCACGGTTTTATCGAGATTCTGCCGGGCGGTATAGATAGACGACAGGGCCATCACCATCATATCCGGGGAATGGGCTTTCCTGACCTTTGCAACCTTTCTCAGGAGTTGCGTCAGGCCGTGTAGCGCGAAGGCACTCGTCTCAATGGGCACGATTGTCAGGTTCGACATCGCCAGGGCGTTCAACGTCGGCACGCGAAGGGAAGGCGGTGTGTCGACGACACAGTAGTCATACCCGGCATTCGCGGGCGCCAGCTTTTGTTTGAGCAGTAATTCTCGTGAAACGGCCTGGCCGTCGAGGAGTGCCTCGGCGTCATCGTCGAGGCAGGAGGGCAGTACGTCCAGACGTGGGCGCACGTTGGCGGTGTAGGTAGAGAAGTCACCGCGCTCGTCGAGCATCAACCTGTGCGAGGTGTGGCGCGAGTCTTCCAGCTCTTCGAGATCAATGCCGAGAGAGGCGGATAGATTGCCCTGGGGGTCGAGATCAACCGCCAGCACGCGTGAGCCGGTATTAGCGAGCGTCACGGCGATGTTGAGTGCCACAGTCGTCTTGGCACATCCGCCCTTGTGATTCGCGATGGCGATGGTCTTCATGCCGCCTCCTCCTTCGGTCCGCGGGGTAAGTTCTGCCTGCCCGCTTTAGGCGGCCTGCCCACCGTCGGCCGGTTCTCGACCAGGCGCAGGTCTCCCCTCTGAATTAAATGTGCCTTCCCGAAGCGCGACGCCGGCAGAGTACCGGCGCGCACCATCTGACGGACGCGCGAGGACGTTACGCCGAGCACCGCCGCCGCCTCTTCCGTTGTCAACATTTCATCACTCATGGCCGGGAAGATTACTGCACACTAATTATTTCCGCAAGTGAAAAGATTTTTTTCTATTTTCTTCCGTTTGTTGCCTACCTCCCACGAGCAAGCCTCCCTACGGCTGGCAGCACCAGTCGGTAGGTATCTGCGTTCGGTAGGTGCTTACCTCGCCGGGGAAGAATCTTGTTGACCGCCGGCGCGATTCGTCTACAATCCCCGCCCCGGCACTTCGCGGCTGACCCTCGGGGCACGCACCACGACGTCTCTTTGCAGCTCAGCCATAATCTATAAGGCCCCGCGCACGCGGACGCACGCCGCGCGCCCACTACCATAGGAGAATACTGCCAATGCGCAAGCTCGCCAGAATCGTTTCGTTCGCCTTCCTGTCCATCGCCCTGACCGCCGGCCTCGCCTCGGCCGTTCCGCAGGCCGAGACTATGACTGACAGCACCAAGTTCGAGGTGTCGAGCGGCTTCTTCGACTGCCAGGGGTCTTTCGTCTCGACCACCGGCAAGGTGCACCTGCTCACCCACACCACCGTCAACGACAACCGCGTCACGACGACCGCGCACACCAACCTCTCCTTCTCGGGCACGAACGGCGTCGGCACGGAGTACGTCTTCAACCAAGTCATTCAGGACACGGTCGTGTCGAGCGTGACGCCCGACAGCCAGCAGCGCACCGAGACGTTCGTCTTCAGCGCCAACGGCGTCTCGAAGGGGAGCGCGGAGAACCTGCGGACGAAGATACTTGTGCACACCACCTTCAACTCAAGGGGCGAGATCACCGCAGTCGTCTTCGAGACGAAAGCGGAGTGCCAAGGGTGAGCACCCCCTGATGACACGTGGGGATCAGCGGCCGAGACTTGAGACTCGGCCGCTGACCCCCGTTTTCAAATCCGAGCGCCGATCTACCTCTGATGCGCCAACCCCTTCCGGCAACCCCCACTCGACCCCGCGCCTAATGCCCGGCGTCACCCGCCTCCCCAAGCCATTGATTTACATGAGAGTCGTCGTGTCGGCGGTCGGGTGCATGCCATTGTTAGGTGCCGGGGCGTCATTGTACACTCGCCTTCTAAGCAGGACGATGGCCTTTTACCTTGTATTTTCGCCAACTCAAAAAATGCTCAGACGTATCCTCTACTTACTTGTTTTACTTTCCCTGGCGAACACCGGCCTATCCTTCGGCCAGCAGCCTGCACACCCGCAACTAAACTCGGCTGAGTTGGAAAAGCTTATCCGCCGGGCCCGTCTTAGCGTCGGCGAATACAAGGCCAAGTTTAAAGACCTCACCGCCGACGAGGAACAGAAAGTAGAAGAATACGACCGCGAAGGCAAAGTTAAGCGGCAGCGGCAGATCGTCTCAGAGCTGGTCATCTATCAGTCCCAACTAGACACATCTTTGACGGCCGAGTATCGCAATATGCGTTCGGTTGACGGCGTGGCCGTAGGAAAGCGGGAAGAGAGGCTGGTGAACCTCTTCAAGAAGTTAGCCAAGGCGGATTCCGTCAAGAAAGAGCTCGACCGGATCAGCCGCGAGAACCAGAGATATGCTCACCGCTATAGTATGAACGGTTTGACTCTCAATCAGGCGGAACTGCTGCATGAGAGCCTGCGCGCGTCTTTTCAGTTCACGGACGCCGGTCGCGAGCGGGTTAACGGGCGTGAGGTGATCGTCCTTCAGTATCAGCAGGTCAAGCAAGACCCGGGGCTGTCGTTAGAGTTTCACTCGCTGCCTTCTGCGTTAAAAGGTGCCGAGCCGCTCTATCGAGGGCGGCTGTGGTTGGACGCTGAGACGGCGCAGGTCTGGCGCGAGGAGCGGGAGGTGACGCTGCGACATAGCTCTTGGAACTATCCGCTCATCCTCTTTAGATTCGAGTTCGAATACGTCGGCAGCAGCTTCGGGATTCTAACGCCGCGGCGGATAGTTTGGAGTTCCTACGACAACGGGCGAACGGGCGCGGACAAACAGCCTGAACTGTTATTGGGTGGGAAAGTAATTTTCGAGTACAGCGCCTTCCGCCGTTTTGATGTCAACTCGCCGGATGCAACTCTTAACCTACTGGCAAAACCGTAAGGCATCTAACGCCCGGCATCAGCGGCGCGCACAGGCGATTGAGTTTGAGAAGCCTGCTTGGTGCGCGTCCGCTGCATGCCGTTGTTAGGTATTGCGGATTCACAAAGTAAGTGCAACACGCTTCCCTGAGATGGAGGCGAGCCGTAAATACTGACGAACATTCTCAACTACCAGGAAGAGGACACAGTTCCCAACTACAAGTACATCGAGGAGCGCACGAAGGCGCTCTGCTACTTCGCTCGTCCGTATCATTCGTGGGAGCGCGGCAGCAACGAGAATGCCAACGGGCTGATCCGACAATATCTACTGAGAGGAGCCAGCATGGCTACCTTGAGTCAGCCGTAATGCAACGACCATCGCCCACACACCCAACACGAGACCACACAAGCGGCTTGGCTTCAAGTCGCCGCCGGAGTGCTACTATGAATCTTAGTCAGTTGATTAATTTCCGTCCATCAGAAGCGTGTGCGGCGCACCCCGTGCTGCGCCATGTTCACTTACTCGGCGCGGCCGGCACCTTTACGTCGACGTTTACCTTCTGACTCGCGCCTCCTCCGAAAAGGCTCCCCCGGAAAAGGAAGATCGCCACCAACACTACGATCACGAAAATTACCAGAATGGCGACCACCCCGGTATTGCCTCCACCTTCGTTGTCTCCCATTTGTATCTCCCTTCGCAGTTATGTTCGACGCCCAATCGCTCTTTACCCGTTATCCAGCGCGTTGGACACTCCGTTACATCCCGGCTCCTCTGGTGATCACCCCGATCAGGCGCGACTTCCCACCTTCATCCTTCTGCCGCTCGCGCAGGCGTTCGGCCTGCTTACGAGACTCTTTGAGGGCGCGCTCGGTCTCTTTTTCAAACTCCTCGCGCCGTTTCTTTTCTTCCTTACGGCGTCGCTTCTCCTCTTTTCGAGCGTGCTCGTCTAATTCTTCTTCGTCCTTCTCGTCCCGTGTGATCTCTTCACTGTCCGACCAATCGCGGTCTTCCCACGAAGGGCGCGCATCTCGTGCTTCGGACATCTTCGCGGCGCGCACCGGGGGGACAGGTATCTCTCGCCGCAGAGGCTTCGGGGTAGGTGATGCGGTCTCGCCAGCAGTGCTGGGAGGGGCCGGTTGTAGTGTTACCTGCTGCGCCTCGGATGTCTGTGTGTTTCTGTAAATCGCGAAAGTGCCCGCAGCCAGTGTAGCTACCACCGCCCACGCGAGCAGAAGGTGGTGGGAGTTGACCCGCCAGGAAAAGTTGCCCCGTTCGACCGGCGCGGTGCTGTTGGAACTGCCGAGCGGCACGACCGGGCGTGCGGTTGCGGCTTCCCGTTCGTCGAAGCGGGGGGCGACCACGGTCGCGTCATCGTCCGCCGCCGTTATTCCCTGCCGGTCCCCTCTCGCCTCGCCGCCTCGTTTAACTTCGGCCATAAGTATTCTTCCCCCTTCTGGGACAGGGCTTGAAGTGTTCAAACCATGTTAAAAAAGCCATGATGCCGAGCCGGACGGGGAGACCATATCCTCTATTAAAGACGCGAAGCGGTACGGCGGTCGACCTCAGACCACCGGCTTCGTAAGAGTTTGGTACGGCCTCGGGAGGCTACGGGGAAGGAGGGCGACTCGCGTGCCACGATTGTCCGGAAGACCCGGAAATCTCTTTTCTGAAAACCACACCGCATTGTGGCTGATCTTCACTTTACAGTCCCGACAACAATGCCGATCTCGTCCCCCTCTGTGCGGAGATAGAACCAGTCTGTCAGACCGCGAAAGAATCTTCTCTCAACAGGCGATTGCCCCGCCCCGGATGAAGCGCGACCTTTCCTACCGCGCCCGTGCGCCATAACGATCCCGTGCCGATGGAACTGGCGATTGAAGCTACCCCAACGGAGAGCCTGTTGCGCATCGTCAGCGAGTCCGAAGTTTGGCTGACAGTATTGGCTGACAGTAGACGACCTCGCTTTGCAGCGACCGCTGCCCCATTGGCAGTTGAATCTCGAAGCGCACCACTTCATGAAGTTGCCCCTGCCCGGTTGATTCGATGAAACAGCCGCCCTCACTGAGATCGGAGAGGCGAGCCTCGTGCCTGCCCGCTAACCCTTCCCATCTGGATTCGAGGACTAATTTGACCCGCTCTTGTGTTCTGCGTTCGTCCCCCATGTTCTTCGGCCAGGCATCTCTGCCGCCCGAAGGCACTTCGTTCCGTCACACTGACCTGCATACATCATTCAACCTGACCCGAGGTTGCACGCCGATTTTAATCAGCTTTCGTGTGGCCTCAATTTTCTTGGGAAATATCAAAAAATGAGAAAGGGAGTATCGGGTACAAGGCTTGCTTAACTCATGAGCGGTTGCATACGTGCGTGTTGCGACTTCACCGATAAGAGCAACCCCGCCGCGAGGCGGGCGCGCAAAGCCAGGAGTCTCGTCCAAAGCGTCAAGACCGTCCGGCTACCGAAGTGAGTCCTAACTGATGAGAACAAGAAAACAAATAAATTTCTTCGCGGCCAGGCTCGTCAGCTTGGCCCTGCTCTTCGCCCTCTGCGTAATAACATTACCGAGCGGCATAATCACCAAAACCCGGGCTCAAACCCCGGCTAATAATCCGAAAGTTTCAGATGACCTGGAAGCTGTGGTTCTAAACCAGCCGGACGTGACACACGTTAACTCGGTCATCACCGTCCCCGGCACCACTCCCACCTCTTCGCTTTTAAACTACCTGACGACCATCGGCGCGACCGTCAAGGGCAGGATGAGGAACATACCGGTCATCACCATCAAGCTTCCGGTCAAACAAGTATTCAACTGCGCGGCGCGGAACGATGTCAGTTACATCACGCTCGACAGAGACACGCGTAAGCAGGGTCACCTTGATGTCACTACCGGCGCCAACTTTGCACACAGCGGGACGGGCATCCCCGGCGGCAGCGTAAACGGCACCGGCGTTGGCATTGCCATCCTCGACTCCGGCATCGACACCTCGCATCACTCCTTCCTGGTTGATAACTCTGCGTCGGCTTCGCGGGTCGCCTTCGGCATAGACTTCACGGGCGAGAACATCACCGCCGACAGGTACGGTCACGGCACACACGTAGCCTCCATCGCGGCGGGCAGCAATCACGTCTCGAACGGCGCCTACACGGGCGTCGCGCCGGGAGCCAGGCTGGTGAACGTGCGCGTGCTCAACTCGTCGGGCGCGGGGAAGGCTTCGGATGCCATTGCCGGCATCGACTGGGTGATCACCAACAAGGCCGCCTACAACATCTGGGTGATGAACATCAGTCTCGGCACGACGGCCTTCGACTCTTACAAAAACGACCCGCTCTGCCTCGCCGTGCGCAAGGCTGTTGACAACGGCATCGTTGTCGTCGTCGCCGCGGGCAATATGGGCAAGGACGCTAACGGCCGGAAAATTTACGGAGGCATCCACTCGCCCGGCATCGAGCCGTCGGCGATCACGGTTGGCGCTGCTAATACCTACGGAACCGACTATCGCTCGGACGACGTTGTGACCACATTCAGTTCGCGCGGGCCGACACGCGGTTTTACGACGGACGCATTGGGGGTCAAGCGTTACGACAATTTGATCAAGCCTGATCTCGTCGCGCCCGGCAACAAACTGATCGACGCGCAGGCGCGCGCCAACTATCTGGTGACGACCAACAGCAGCCTGGACGCGAACGTCTCGGGTAATGACACGCACGAGATGATGTACCTGTCGGGCACCTCGATGGCAGCCCCGGCGGTCGCGGGCGCGGCTGCGATCCTTCTGCAAAAGAACCCGAAGTTGACGCCTAACCTCGTCAAGGCCATCCTCCAGTACACGGCGCAGCCGCTGGCTAACTTCAACAACCTGGAGCAGGGCGCGGGACTATTGAACGTCGAAGGTGCGGCGCGGCTTGCGGCCAGCATCCGCACCGACCTGACCGATGCGACTCCGGTTGGCTCACCGATGCTCGTCGGCGCGGCTCCCACGCACTCGACCACCATCGCCGGACTGCCCTTCTCGTGGGGCGGCGGTCTCATCCAGCGTTGGAATTTCATAACCGGCGCTAATCTGATCCTTAAGTATCAAGGCATCTATCGCACCTCCGGGGCGACGAGCCTTGACGCTGATGGAGTACTCGTCTCAGACGGCGTACTCGTCTCGGATGGCGTCTTGGTGAGTGATGGAGTTCTCGTCTCGGACGGCGTGTTGGTGAGTGACGGCGTGTTGGTGAGTGACGGCACGGTGCTGTCTAACGGCGTGCTTGTCTCGGACGGCCTGCTCCTGTCCAACGGCGTGCTTGTCTCGGACGGTGTGTTGATCGGTGATGGGGTGCTCGTCTCGGACGGCGTGCTCGTTTCCGACGCGACTGCCGCGCTATCAATCCTGGTTAACGGAGACAGCACGGCGGGGATGATGCCTACTGCCGACACAACGGTTGACCCTCCCGCTGCGCCTTCTTCTCTGGTCGTTACGGTCATCTCCACCACACAACTAAACTTGTCATGGAAGGACATGGCTGCGGGCGAGAGCGGCTACCTCATCGAGCGTTGCACCGGGAGCACTTGCACGAACTTCGTTAAGATTGCCCAGGTGGGGGCGAACGCAACCGCCTACGCGAACACGGGGCTGCTGAAGGGAACTGCTTACCGCTACCGCGTGCGCGCCTTCAATTCGTCCGGCAGTTCGTCTTACAGCGCTCTCTCTTCATACTCCAACATCGCAGGCGCGACCACCAAAACTCGTTAAGGGAGGAGGCACAGGTTAATGAAACGTATTCACGCAAACACAATCGCACGCCTGACCTCCATGATGTTACTGACGACCGTCATGGCCGGCAGTACGATTTTACCGGTCGAGGCTAAATCCCGTCCCACGCTCACCCCCGACGCTAAACTGTCGGCAGACCTGAGTGAGCGTATCCGTAAGCCCGGTGCCGGCGGGGAGAGGGTTAACATCATTTTGCAACTGTCCGGTGCGGAGAGCGGACGACTCAGGGGCTTCCTGAATCGCACCGGCGTCCGTGTTAAGCGGGCTTTTCGCAACCTCAACGCACAGGCCGTCGAACTGCCCGCCTCGGCCGTCGAAGAACTGGCATCGTTTAGCGAAGTCGGGCAGGTCTCCTCCGACAGTGCGGTGGCGGCCTCCGGGCACGTCACCACGACGACCGGGGCCGATGCCGTGCGCACGCAGACGGTATCATCGACCGTTCTGGACTCCTTCGGCGTGCCCAAGATCGTCACCACCGAGACCTCACTGGACGGCAAGGGCATCGGCCTCGCCGTTCTGGACTCCGGCATCGACGCCGCACACCAGGTCTTCAATGACGGGAACAAGTCGCGGGTGGTTTACAGTCAGGATTTTACCGGTGAGGGGCGCACGGACGACCCTTACGGCCACGGAACCCACGTCGCCTCGGTGGCGGCAGGTAACGGTAAGTCGGCGGACGGCGCGTACCGGGGCATCGCCGCGAAGGCACATTTAGTCAATCTGCGGGTTCTGGACTCCCACGGTGGGGGGACGGTTTCCGGCGTCTTGGGCGCCCTCGACTGGCTACTCACGAACCACAAAAACTACAACGTGCGCGTGGTAAACATGAGCCTCGGGACGGCCGCCATCGCCTCTTATAAAGATGATCCGCTCTGCCGTGCCGTGCGCCGCCTGGTGGACGCGGGGCTGGTCGTCGTCGCCGCAGCCGGCAATGACGGCAAAGACTCCGCCGGCCGGAAGCAATACGGACGTATCCATTCTCCCGGCAACGAGCCTTCAGCCTTGACTGTTGGCGCTTCGAACACGCTCGGCACGGACGAGCGCGGCGATGATGCGGTCGCAAGTTTCAGTTCGCGCGGCCCCACGCGCAGCGGTTGGAGAGACGAGGCGGGCGTCGTTCACCACGACAACCTGATCAAGCCCGACATCATCGCGCCGGGCAACAAGATCGTAGACGCCGAGGCGGACTATAACCTTCTCGTCACACAGAACCCGCAACTCGACGCAGGCGTCAGCACCATCGAGAACCGTCGCATGATGTACCTGTCGGGCACTTCAATGGCCGCGCCCGCGGCGGCGGGTGCTGCGGCCATGATGCTGCAAGCGAACCCGAATCTGACCCCGAACCTCGTCAAGGCGCTCATGATGTACACGGCGCAGCAACTCAAAGGCTTCAACACCTTCGAGCAGGGGGCGGGGCAACTCAACATCGAAGGCTCCGTCAGACTGGCGAAGCTCGTCAGGATGGATTTGACGGGACTAAGCACCGGCGACGCGCTTCTCGCGGGGGCACTCCCGACACCCGCGACTACCATCGGGGGGCACACGTTCACATGGGGGCAGGGACTTGTCCTCGGCAGCGCCCTGGCGACGGGCGAAAACCTCGTCGGCAAGTATCAGGGAATTTACGGGGTCGGTATCCTCGTGTCGGACGGCATCCTGGTCAGTGATGGGATACTCGTCTCTGACGGCATCCTCGTCTCTGACGGCATCCTCGTCTCTGACGGGAGGCTGTTGGGCGACGGGACGCTTTTCTGCTCCACCGGGATTCTAGTCTCGGATGGCATCTTGGTCTCGGACGGCATCCTCGTCTCCGACGGCATCATGGTCTCCGACGGGGGGGTTCTCGGTGACGGCATCCTCGTCTCTGACGGCATCATGGTCTCGGATGGTATCCTCGTGAGCGACGCCTTTGTGCAGGCTCAGAGTGCCATGATCAACGGCGACGACACCCCCCATATGCGGTAACAGGCGGCACACGACCGGCGCGCGGGCTTTCGCAGTTAAATAAGAGGCCCGCGCGCCGGTCTTTCTTTGGACAATTTATCTGATCATGCGAACTGCTGATTATTTTGCTGACACAGCTATCGCCCAGGCACTATACTTAAAGCGGCCGGTAGCACTTCCCACCGATACGGCCCACTCCGTTACATCCGTAATACACCCCGGTTTAATTTCCGATTATGGGCAGGCCTAAACTCTTAAACTCATTTACATATCTAATCATAGCCTGCGGGGTGGCGGCATGCCTGTTTTCCGCACGCAACTTGCCCCTCAGCCAACTCGACATCCGGTTCATGCTTTTGGCGGCGGTTACCCTGAGCTTAGGTTCGCGCCTGATCGTCACCATCCCGAAGGTTAAGGGCGAGATCAGCGTCTCCGACACTTTCATCTTTTTGACGCTTTTACTGTACGGGGGGGAGGCGGCGGTTCTACTGGCGGCCGCCGACGCGCTCTGCTCAAGTTTACGCTTTAGTAAAAAGTGGCAGACCATCTGTTTCAACGCCTCCATGCTCGCCACTTCCACCTTCCTCACCCTCTGCTTGTTGCGTCTCTTTTTCGGCTCGATCAGCGAATTGAACGACGGCCCTTACTCACCGAAATTCGTCGTCATGGTCACCCTCATGGGTCTCTCGCAGTACGTGTTTAATGCGGGGTTAGCCGCGGTCAGGAGCGCCCTGCGGACCGACCGCTCAATCTTGTACACGTGGAGCAACGGTTACCTCTGGACTTCGATCACCTACTTCGCCGGCGCTTCTTCCGCCGCGCTCATCGCCAAGCTGATGGGATCGGTAGGCGTCTACGCCTTCATCGTCACCACTCCGATCATAGCCATCGTTTATTTCACGTACCGCACGTATCTGAAGAACGTCGAGGCGTCGCAGTCACAGGCGGAGGCGGCTCAGAAGCACGTCGAAGAGATGTCGCGCCAGATGATCGAGCAGGAGCGCATCGGGCGCAAATTGCAGGAGAGTGAAGAGCATTTCCGCAGCGCTTTCGACCACGCGGCCGGGATGGCGCTCGTCAACACGGACGGCCACTGGTTGCAGGTCAACAACTCACTGTGCTCGATGTTAGGCTACTCCGAAGCGGAGATGCTGGCGATTCGGCTACATGATCTCACGCACTCGGATGATCTCGGTAACGAACTTGTCAATCTGGACAAGCTGATGTCCGGGACGCTGACCAGCACCCAGTTAGAGAAACGCCTCCGGCACAAGACCGGCCACTACGTGTGGGTGCTCACCAGTGCCTCGGTCGTGCGCGATGCGGGAGGCCGTCCCACACTCTTCATCTTCCAGATACAGGACATTACGGAACGCAAGCGCGCCGAGGAGCAGGTTCACTTCGCCGCCTTCCACGATGCTTTAACCGGCCTGCCGAATCGCGTCCTCCTTTCAGAACGAATGAGCCTCGCGGTCGAGCGTGCCAAGCGAAGGCATGACTACCAGTTCGCCGTGCTCTTCATCGACCTGGATCGCTTCAAGGTCATCAACGACAGCCTCGGCCATCCGGCGGGTGATCAGCTTCTGATAGAGATCGCCAGGCGGTTGGAGGGCTGCCTGCGCGCGACGGACACCGTCGCCAGGCTGGGCGGCGACGAGTTCGCAGTCCTGCTCGACAACATTGAAGGCGACAATCATCCCACGATCGTGGCAGAGCGAATTCAGCTTAGTTTGTCCATGCCTTTTGATCTGGGTGGGCACGAAGTGTACACGTCGGCCTCCATCGGCATCGCATTCTCCGTCACAGGGTACGAAAGTGCGGACGACATCCTGCGTGACTCGGATACGGCCATGTACAGGGCTAAGGCCAACGGGAAGGCTCGCCATGAAGTTTTCGGTCAGGAGATGCACACGCGTGCCGTCGAACGCCTGCGGCTGGAGAGTGATATGCGTCGGGCTGTCGAAAGACACGAGTTCAAGGTGTATTACCAGCCCGTGATTGATATGGAGGAGGGGCGCATCATGGGCTTCGAGGCGCTGGCCCGTTGGCACCACCCTACCCAGGGATTGGTGTCGCCCGTAGACTTTATTCCCCTCGCCGAAGAAACAGGACTGATCATCCCGCTGGGCTTACAAATCCTGAAGAAGGCCTGCGCGCAGGTGAAACAGTGGCAGCGCATATTCACCGCCAACCCGCCCTTAACAGTAAGCGTCAACCTGTCGGCCAGGCAGTTCCAGCAGCCGGACCTGGTTGAACAGGTGGCGCGGATATTGGACGAAAGCGGGCTTCCGGCCGATTCGATGTTTCTCGAAGTCACCGAGAGCACGGTGATGGAGAACGCCGGCGAGGCGGAGAAGTTGCTGAGCGGTCTCAACGATCTCGGAATACGTCTCGCCCTCGACGACTTCGGGACGGGATACTCATCGCTCTCATATCTCCATCGGTTCCCGTTCGACGCCTTGAAGATCGACCGGTCATTCGTCAGTCAGATGGGTGACAATCCGGAGGCTAACAAGATCGTGAAGACGATCATGACGCTTGCCTCCGAGTTGGGAATCGGAGTCACGGCGGAAGGCGTTGAGTTCGAAGGGCAGCGGGATCAATTATTGAGTCTGGGTTGCAGGTGCGCCCAGGGGTATTTCTACTCCAGGCCTTTGCCTGAGGGCGCGGCGACCGAGTTTCTCATCGACAACAAGCTCGCCGGAGATGCGCCTTGCGGCGAGTTGATCGATGCGAACAGGGCGGATTTGGTAGAGTCGTCATACCCGATGTGAGGGTGATAGGTGCTCAGTCCCTGACTGTTGGGAGTTCCCATCCGACACGTACTGCGATTGTGTAATGTAGTACCCGACCACCTGGATGCCGAATAACATCATCTCGCCGCTGAATCGCATCCGCAGTTTCTTCTCCAGAATGTGGCGCGAGGCGGCATTCCCGTGTCGGGTCATGGCGACGACTTGTTCGAACTTACGCACCTCGAATCCGAATTTGAGTGAAGCGTGAGCGATCTCCGTTGCCAACCCTTGTCCCCAATAATTTCTGTCTATCAAATAAACCAGTTCGGGAACCCCACCCTGCTCGAACCAACGTAACCCACTGTAACCGATCAGCCTTTGATTTGATTTATGCTCGACGGCCCACCTGCCGATGCCATGTCGTTGCCAGTGGTTGATCATGCTGTGCAGGGCGGTCTCCGTCTCGTCACGCGACATGGGTTTGCCTTCCAACCCCAGGTATTGCATCACCCCCGGATCAGCGACGATGCGGGCTAAATCATCCAAGTCGTCGAGCGTGAACATCCTGAGGCGGGTACGCTCGGTTTCTACTTCAGACATGCCTGACTTTTAAGACAAGTATTATTACGAATAGGTTCGATCATTATCGTAGGCCGCTACAGCAAAAATGAAGTTAGCTACGGCGGCGAAAACATACAATAACCATTTAGGCGCAACCGCCTTCCTCTCGAATCACCGTATCTGAGTGGCACTTAAAATCTGCCACTGCCCGGTTCGTTTTGTAAGCAGATATATTGATTGCCAGGTTGTGCTGGATGGATGCCCCTGGTTAGTTTCCGTCGCCGTCAACACCCCCTTGACAACAGCCACATCCCCGTAGACCTGAACATCTAAAGACTCGTATGCATACCTGGTACTCCTGTCCCAGGTTTTCATGTCCGCGATGATTGCCGCCTTCGTGAAGGTCTGTCCCCAACGGGTGGTAACAATGTAACTGTCCGCCTCGACCCTCTCAAAGAAAGCGGCGTCAAGGTTGGTCTGGGCTATGGCAAACTGCTTGAACAGTTCACGAATCTCTTTTTCGGCAATAGAATTAAATGAGTATGGGTGGTCACGATTTAGTTCTATGGGTTGGCGGGTAAGGTAGTTCCAAATACCGGCAGTAGAACTGCCTGCCATAAAGGTTATTAGAGCTATGGCAAGACCAAGTGTGATACGACGCATAGAAATCTCCTTTAATACCTGCTTTGTGCCATGATACATAGATTCATGCCAAAAAATAAAGGTTTTTAAATATTAGCCCCACTCTCTGAAATATTGACGACTGCCGAGCCCCTATTTACCCTCTCAGGGTTTCACTACCTACGCCGCTCCTGCCGCCGTTGAGCGGACTCGCGGGAAGGCTATTATGTCGAAGAAAAAATACCCTCATGAAGATGATGTCGAAGGTCTTAACATACTTGGCGGAACTGATACGCCGACGCGCGGATGGCCGACATCAAGCCCGAGCGACGGAAACCGGCAGAGGACGATGATTCAGACAGTTTACAAAGTACCGTGTCGGACAGATGAAGACGGCACGCTCTGGCACTTCCCGCTCACCGGCCTGAGTTACGCCACGGCCGGGACGGGGTAGGCTGTAGGGTCGGGGCAAGTGCTCCTGACACGCGACAGCGGCCGAAGCTGGCACGACCATTTCGAGTCCCAACTGCGGCCACTCGGTATTGCGCCATGGCTGGCTCGTGCGGTTGACCTCAACACATGTTGGGTCATAGGGCAGTTAAGCGGCAGCGACGTTTACTGTTGCTACACGCGAGATGCGGGGCGAAACTGGCACGTTCAGGATCTTCCGCCGAACTTCTTTCCGAATGCTGTCAGCTTTGCCGAAGCCGGGAGGGGCTGGATCGTCGGCGACGACGGAGACTATTTCTCCCGCGCACGAAAGATGCTGCTGACAAATGATGGCGGTAACTTCTGGGAAGAGATTGAACTGGAACTCGAAGGGCGGCCGTCCCTCGTACATTTTCTCGCCGACGGGCGTCACGGCTGGCTGATCGAGAACCGTCTCACGCCTGACGGCGAAGAAATCTCTTCCTGCCTCCACTCTTCGGCCGACGGGGGCAGGCGATGGCAACAGGTCAGCCTCTTTGGGCGCGAGATCGGCGACCTGTGCGTGCTGGACGCGGAGACGCTTTTCGTGGCGGGTGCGGATGGCTTCGTCTCCGTTACGTCAGACGGCGGTCGCAACTGGATACGCTCCAACACCCGCTGTCGCGGTTTCATCAACTCATTATGTTTCCATGATCGAAACCAGGGTCTCGCGTTAAGCGACTTCGGCACCCTCCTGCTCACCGAGGACGGCGCGAAGACGTGGCAGAAAGTGGGTGGGCTGAAGCGGGTCGGCAACTTGGTTGCGGCTTATTTCCTCTCCGACACGCGTGCCATCATTGTCTCAAGTCTCGGAATACACCTACTCGAACTGTCGAGGGGTAGCGCTCTATGAAAGAGTTTTATTCAGAGTCTGAGAACGGCTATTATGTAAATTAAGATGGGCTAACGCGCGGCATCACCTGCGCCCACGCGCAATGTACATGAAAGACTCCGTGGCAGGGCGTCGGGCGTATGCCGTTGTTATGCCGCCCGTTCGTCGGGTGAGGCTGCTTCGGCAGACCACACACGCAAAGCAATAACGGAGCACGCAAACCCGAAAAGCTCAACAATCAAGCGGATTCTATTCCCCAACTTCCACCGTTCAACGCCCGCCACAATCTCTGACGCGGATAAATCTCCAGCCACGCTGTGCCTGAACATGCTACCGACGAGCGGCGCCAGATAGAACGTCAAAGAGGCGAACAGGGCGATTGCAATTACAGCCGAAAGTGCCAGCCACTTCCTTGACCGTCGCGCGGACTTCCAGGCCGCCAGAGCCGCGCCGATTGCCACCACTACGAACAAGGGATTGAAAAGCGGGAAGAACGGGGCGCCGCCTTTGCTCGGCAATTCCGAGTAAACTTTCAAGGAGCCGGGCGGCGCGGCACTCCAAATTGGGACGGTCATTAGTTCGTTGAAGACTTGCCCGCCACACCAGATGCCCCAAACGATCACCGACGCGAACAAAAGCCCTGAAGCAAGTTTATGTCTCATCTCAGCCCCATCAGATAAGCAGATTCATTTCCGATCATTAGCGAGCGGCCTGACGCCCGGCATCACCCGCGCACTACTGCAATTGATGATAACAGGGCGGCTTATTGGGCGTCGGGTGCATGCCGTTGTCAGGCGGCGTTGCGGGACAAAACCGTGCCCGTGGAGGAAGCTTAACGATACAATTTCACATCTAGATTGTTATAGTTTCCTAATTATTCTTGGTTATTCACTTGAGGGGAGTTAAGTCTGGATGAGGCGCGCTATTAACACGGGTGGAACAACACGAGATCAGTCGGAACCATGGCTGCCTGAGAGCGAGGAGTGGTTGAGCGCCTTGTCGGAGCATTCTCCGGTTGGCCTCTTCCTCTGCAACAGCGCAGGCCGCTGCCTATATGTTAACGCGCGTTGCCGTTTGATCTGCGGATTCTCCTCAGAGAAGGGGGCGGGCGAAGAATGGGTTCAATGTGTTCACGCGGATGACCGCGCGGAAGTCTTCGCGGATTGGGCTGCCCACGCGAGCAAGGGTCAGGAATATTCCAGAGAGTTACGCTTTCAACTATCTTCCGGAATAACCCGTTGGGTTCTCATCCGCACCGCTCCCATCTTCTCGGAACAGGGTTATCTGACAGGCCACTCCGGCACGGCCGAAGACATCACCGCAAGGAAAAAGACAGAGCATTCGTTACGGGAAAGCGAAAGCCGATACCGGACGCTGATGGAGCAGGCTTCCGACGGCATTCACACATATGACTTTGAAGGAAATTTTATTGATGCCAATACGAAGCTCTGCGAGATGCTCGGTTACACGCGGGAGGAACTGCTTCGCCTCAACGTCCGTGATTTGATTCCTGCGGAAGACCTGGCAGCCGCCCCGCTGCGCTTCAAAAACTTACGTGACGGGGAGACCGTCATCAGCGAGCGGGCGGTTCGCTGCAAAGACGGCACACTGCTCCCGGTCGAGATCAGCGGAAAGATGCTTCCCGGCGGTTCGCTGCAAGCCATCATCCGCGACATCACAAAACGCAAACAGTCGGAAGAAGCCATACGCTTTCAGTCGCACCTGCTGGACACGGTCGAACAGGCCGTGATTGCGACCGATTTGAGCGGGACGATCATTTACTGGAACCGCTTCGCCGAGAAGCTCTACGGATGGCACGCCGACGAGATAATCGGACATAACATACTCGAAGTCACCATGACAGCGGCCGCGCAAGATCAGGCTGCTGAAATCATGTCGCGACTGCGGGCAGGCCAAAGCTGGTCGGGCGAGTTCACGGTGTTGCGCCGGGACGGCACATCCTTTCGCGCGTTCGTCACCGACACGCCGATTTATAACGATCAAGGGGCTTTGATCGGCGTCGTCGGCGTCTCCACAGACATTACCGAGCGCAGGCGCGCCGAAGAGGCTTTGCGCGAATCAGAAGAACGTTACCGCGCCATAGTAGATCAGGCGACGGTGGGCGTCGCGCACGCCGATTTGGACGGCAACTTCACCATCGTCAATCAAAAATATTGCGACATCACGGGTTATTCGGCGGCCGAACTGCTTGAGATGCGTATTCAGGAAATCACGCACCCGGACGATCTGCCGCTTAATATCGAGTCGCGCGAGCGCATGATTACCGACAGTACGCCCTTTGAAATCGAAAAGCGCTATATCGGTAAGAACGGTTCGATTACCTGGGTCAGCCTCGGCGTGTCGGCCATTCGAGACCAGGAAGGCAAGCCTCAATCCTCCGTGGCGGTCGTGCTGGACATTACCGAGCGCAAGCGCGCCGAAGAGGCTTTGCGCGAAAGCGAGGAGCGGTTGCGAACCATGTTCGCAGCATCGCGCGACGGCATTCTCGTCGAGGAGCGTGAGCGGATCGTTTATGTCAATAAATCCTACGCGCACCTGTTCGGCTACGAGCACCCGGAAGATTTAATCGGGCGGCACGTCTCCAGCATCATCTCTACAGAAGACGTAGAACGCATGCTGAAATTCGGCAGCCGTCGCGGGAGCGGGGAAGCGGTCGTGTCAGGGTACGAATTTAAAGGAAAGCGTAGAGATGGGACGCTCATTGATGTCGAAGCGTCGGTCTCAACTTCGACTGTCGCGGGACGCGCCTACATCACGACGATGGTTCGCGACATCACCGAGCGCAAGCAGGCCGAAGAGGTGCTCCGGCAAGCCCACGATCAATTAGAGAGAAGGGTAGCCGAGCGCACCACCGAGTTGGCGCAGATCAACGAAGCTTTGCAGGCGGAAATATACGAGCGCACGCGCACGGAAGGGATGCTGCGCGATAACGAGCAGCGGTTGAAGATCGCCGTCCAGACCGGGAGACTCGGCTCTTGGGAGTTTGACCTTGCGACGGGCACACTCTCTTGCTCTGACATCTTCAAAGCGCATTTCGGTCTTCCGCCGGAAGCTGAATTCTCCTATGACACGCTCTTTGCATCCATTCACCCGGACGACCACGCACGCGTGGCCGGGGCGGTGGAACAGGCGTTGGAAAAACACACTGATTATGAAGCGGAGTATCGCAACCTGTGGCCTGACGGCAGTGCTCACTGGATTATTACGCGCGGCCGAGGTTCCTACGGGTCCGACGGCCAGCCTACCCGAATGATCGGCGTGACGCTCGACATTACGGAGCGCAAGCAGTCGGAAGAAGCACACCGCCAGTTGTTGCGGCAACTCGTCACCGCGCAGGAGGACGAGCGTCGCCGTATCTCCCGTGAGCTTCACGACCAGATGGGTCAGCATATCGTGGCGATTGTCTTGCTGGTCAACTCATTGAAAGATTTTTCTCGTTCCGAGCCGGCGACCGCGTCCAGATTCGCACAGTTGGAGGATGTCGCTCATCAACTCTCACTGCAAGTTGATAATCTCGCGTGGAAACTCAGGCCGACGGAGTTAGACGACTTAGGTTTACACGCCGCGCTCACAAATTATGTCGGCAAATGGTCGAAGCGTTATCAGGTGCCCGTTGACCTGCACAGCGTGAGCCTGGCCGACCAGCGCCTCACGTCGGAGATCGAAACCGCCATCTACCGGATCGCACAGGAGGCGCTCAACAACATCATCAAACACGCGCGCGCGACCAACGTCAGTCTCGTTCTGGATCGGCGCGGTAATCATGTGTTCGCTATTATTGAAGACAACGGCTGCGGATTCGAGGTCGAAGATTTGACGGGCGTGCGCTCCGGGCAGCGCAGAATGGGTTTGCTGGGGATGGAAGAACGCGCCGCCCTGGTCGGCGGCACGCTCAACATCGAATCCACTCCCGGAGCGGGAACGACCATTTTCGTGCGTATCCCACTGGTGCTCGACAAGAACGGGGGGGAATAAGTTGTGAGCAAACTGCGCATCTTCTTAGCCGACGACCACGCGATCATACGTGAGGGTTTGAAGTCTCTGATCGAAGCCCAACCTGACATGAGTGTGGTGGGCGAAACCGACAACGGCAGGACGGCCTGGCGCGAGGCCAAGTCTCTCAATCCGGACGTGGTCGTGATGGACATCTCCATGCCCGAACTGAACGGGGCTAAAGCGACCGAGTTGCTCAAGCGCGACTGCCCGCAAACGAAGGTGCTGGCGCTCACCGTCCACAACGACCAGGGCTATCTGCACCAGTTGCTCAAGGCGGGAGCTTCAGGCTACGTGCTCAAGCGTGCCGCCCCGCACGAATTGATCCGCGCCATCCGCGCCGTCGCCGCCGGGGAAACCTACCTCGACCCGACGATAGTGAGCGACGTGGTAGGCAGTTACGTCCGCAAGCAATCCACCAGAGAGGGGCAACCGCAGGGAGAGTTAAGTGAGCGCGAGGCGGAGGTCTTGCGTCTCATCGCCCTCGGGTATTCCAATAAGGAGATCGCTTCGCGGCTCGACATCAGCGTCAGGACGGTAGAGACGTACAAGTCGCGCCTGATGGAAAAGCTAAATTTCCACAGCCGCGCCGAAATCGTGCGCTACGCCCTGCTTCAGGGGTGGTTGGAAGAGAATTGAACGCGCGTTCGCGGACACGCCTCCACACCCTCGAACCCTGTCGAAAACTCCCTTCCGGTGTCCGTAAATTCCCCGACAAGCCTGCACCTTCCTGCGGACAGTAAAGCCACTTCACGCCGTTTTATACTTCACCGACCCCCAAATTTTTAACTTTGGCTTACATGCCCATTGAAATTCTCGTCCCTCATATCAACCGCGTACGGCTCGGGGACTCCCTGGCGTAACCAAATTTTCAGGCAGAGGTAGCTGTTAAATGAAGAAATATTTATTGACCTTTTTCCTGGTGCTCGGGATGCCGCTGGTCTCTTTAAGCCAAGCCCAATCCCGGAAGCCCGCGTCGCAATCCAAAGGGCAGAAGGCGCGACCACCGGCGAAGGACGCAGCGAATGATGAGGACAACGCCGAAATCAAAATCGGGCAGCCTAAGCGTATAAGCACGCAGGCTTTCATCGACGTTTTGAACAAAGGCAGGAACATGGTCGAGAGCGGCGAACTCGATCTGAATGCTCCGATAGAAATGGAAGTCACGGCCGAGCGCAGCCGGACGGGCACGCTCAGCAACATCGGGATCAACCAGAAAGTAATCGCCGCGCCGCAGAGGGAACTAGCCAAGGAGTTCATAGAGACCTTGAGTTCGAGCGGGGCATTGGAATTTCTGGAAGGCGTGCGACATATCGTCTTCACTCTTCGATTGAACGGGGACACGCTTTCCGTCAGCGCTTCTTCCGAACTACCGTCGGCGAAGAAAGCCGCGCAGTTGGCACAGGCCAGCACGCTCCTCCTTGAAGTCGGGGCAAAGGTCAAACGCGGGCGCGACGAGGAAATCATCTATAAAGGCGCAAATGTGTCTGCGAACGGAAAGCGCGTCACGGCTACGTTGAGCTTGCCGCGAGGCACCGTTGCCGACCTGCTTTCAAAGCAACTTCAATCCAGCAGTGGGCAGTAAAGAAAAGATTATTCGCGTCGGCGTCTTCGACCAGATAGTCAGCGGCGGCGGGGTACGCCTGTTTACTCTCAAACTGTTGGAGGAGTTTTCCCGGCAGGCAGGTTCCCGTTGGCGCTTTCATTTAATGTGGCCGCATTTCGATTCGAGCAATAATTTCCTGCCTCCCCCCCGACTGCGCAACACGACTTTCGAGCGGATTCGGGTGGGCGCGAGCGCGGGCGTGCGGGATAAAGTTCTTCACCGCGTTTATGAGGGCGTTCGCGGTACGAGGTTGAGCGGCTCTAAACGTCTATCGTCTCTCGGTTCAGTCAGGATTTATGAAAAAACGCTGCGCGAGGAAGAACAACAGACCTTTCGTGCGGGTACGGGGCTTGGCCTCGAATGGTTGGACACACGGGCGCATCAGTTCGACCTGATCTATCTGCCTTACCCCTATCTGACGCTGCCGCGAGACGGGGAATGGCGGCCGCCCAGGCCTTTGGTCGTGACCCTGCACGATCTCGCGCACGAGCACACGGACGCCTGGGGCGAGATGACGAGTTGTTTACAAAGCGAGGTCAGAAGGTGGGCGTCTCTCGCCGACCTGATAATTTTCTCCTCAACTTATATCCAAAACGAGGCGCAAAGAATTTACGATGTACCGCCGGAGCGCACGAAGCGCATCTATCTCACCCCGCCCGCGAGCGCCGGGTCGTACGGTCAATCGCCGGGAGCCCTCAGCCGGCACGGCATCAAGACCGACTACGTGTTCACTTTGGGATGGGCGGCCAAACATAAACGCGTGGAGACGATCATCGAAGGCTTCGCCCTGTTCAAAAGAAGAGTGGACACCGACCTCGCGCTCGTCGTCGCCGGGCCGCTCACGGAAGCCTTGACCGGCGGCGACCTGCACGGTTTGCAACCCGGGCGAGACTTGCTGAGTTTGGGTTACGTGGACGACGGGGACATCCCCGCGCTATACCAAAACGCTTCCGCAGTAGTGACGGCTTCGATCAGCGAAGCGGGATTCAACTCGATGATCTTCGACGCGATGTATTACGAAAAGCCGATCATTTGTTCCGACATCCCTCAATTCGTCGAAAGGCTGGGGACGGACGGCAGACTGGCTTTGACCTTCGATCCGTACTCGCCGCAATCGTTGGCGGACGCTCTCTCTACGCACTTCGGAAATCTTCAAGAGTCGGGGCGACGCGTCGCCGAGGCGAAAAAGTTTATAGACTCGCGCACGTTGAACCATGTCGCGCGAGAATACCTGGAGTCCTTCGAGTCCGTGCTTTGAACTTGCCGGAGGACGCCCCACGCGGGAGAGTCGGAGAGAACATGAGTGCTTTGATGTTGGAGGCGGGCGCGGCCGAGGGTGCGCGGGCGCGGCATGGGAGATTCATCCCGGTTGCCGAAACAGTGCTGGGGGGCAACGAAAAGAAATACGTCATGGACTGCCTCGACACGGGATGGATTTCGGGCAGCGGCAAATATGTGGATGACTTTGAGAGGGAGTTCGCGGCCTTTTGCGGCGTCGAGCACGCCGTCTCGGTGGTTAACGGCACTGCCGGGCTGCACGTCGCACTCCTGGCGCTCGGCGTAGTCCCCGGTGACGAAGTCATCGTCCCCGACCTGACCTATGTGGCTTCGGCCAACGCCGTGACTTATTGCGGCGCGAAGCCGGTGCTGGCCGACGTTGACCCTGCGACCTGGACGCTTGACCCGCAGGATGTCGCCAGCAAAATTTCTCCCGCGACGAAAGCGATCCTACCGGTTCACCTCTACGGGCATCCGGCCGACATCGATCCGATCCTCGAACTGGCGCGCGCGCGTAATCTGTACGTCGTCGAAGATGCCGCCGAAGCGCACGGGGCTGAATACAAAGGGCGGAGGGTGGGTGGCCTGGGCGATGTCGGCGTCTTCAGTTTCTTCGGTAACAAAATCATCACCACGGGCGAGGGGGGGATGATCACCACAAACGATAAAGCATTGGCCGACAAAATTCGCCTGCTGAAAGGGCAGGGGATGGACCCGGCACGCCGCTACTGGTTTCCCATCGTGGGATATAACTATCGCATGACGAATATCCAGGCTGCCATCGGGCTGGCACAGTTAGAGCGGATCGAGTGGTTCGTCGAAAGAAAACGCGAAGTTGCCGCGCTCTACGACGAGGCTCTGCGGTCGTTGCCGCTCTTAACTTCGCGCGAGGCCGTCTGGGCAAAGAGCGTCTACTGGCTCTACTCCATCTGCCTCCCCGAAGAATTTGACCGCGATCAGATAATGACGCGCTTGCTGGAAATGGGTATCGAAACGAGACCCTTCTTCCACCCCATGCACCATCTGCCCCCCTACCATCAGCCCGACGGTGACGCGACGCTCCCCATCAGCACCAATCTGGCCGCACGCGGAATTAACCTGCCCTCGTCGGCTTTACTCACAGGTGAAGACATCACATACGTCACGGGCGCATTGCGTGCGTGCCTTTGCTAATTAACCTGTTCGAGAGCTTAGCAATATTGGTTTGGTAGATATAGAGCAATGGAGATCGAAAATCTGACGTTTCGCCCGCTCCTGGTTGACGACGCCTCCGCCCTGTCTGAATGGCTTCGCGCGCAGCCGCCGGCTTACGCGCGTTTCTTCCACCCGTTCGGCTACGACGAACCCGCCATCGCCGACGCGCTCGCGCGTCAAGGGCTTGACGTGTTTATGGGACTATTCTGGGGAGAGAGGATCGTCGGGTTCTTTATGTTACGCGGGTGGAATGAGGGTTATGAAGTCCCCGCCTTCGGCATCCTGATTGACGAGCAATACCGTGGCTGCGGTTTGGAGATGGCGGCGCTGGACACGGCCAAGGTGATTTGCCGTATGCGAAACGTATCGCGCCTGATGATTAAAATGCACCCCGACAATATTTCCGCCAAAGGCGTGGCGAGGAAGACCGGGTTTTTCCAAACCGGCGTGGAGGAGGCGAGCGGCAACCTGATTTACCATTACGAGATCAAGCCGCGCGCAGGGCTATCTAGGGAATAAACATGGAGCAGAAACTTTTTTCCATAGTCACCCCCACTTACAACTGCGGGCCGAAGGTCGTGCGGACGATCAACTCCGTCCTCTCGCAGGACGACGACTTGTGGGAGTACATCATCATTGACGGTGATTCCGATGACGGCACGCAGCGCGAAGTCGAGAAGTTCGATGCCCGTGTGAGGTTTGTCTCCGAGCCTGATCTGGGTGTGTACGATGCCATGAACAAGGGCATTGAGATGGCACGCGGCAAGTACATCTATTTCCTCGGGGCGGGCGACACCTTGCGTCCCAATGCCCTCAGAAATCTCGCGGGGTCGATGCCCGCAGGTGAACTCGCGTTCATTTACGGGAACGTGTATTGGGTTGACGAGGCTTTCATCTACGGCGGCGAGTTCGACAAGGTGAGACTGGAGACATACAACATCTGCCACCAGGCGATCTTTTATGAACGGACGATCTTCGATGTGATCGGGCGCTATGAACTCGATTACAAAATCCTCGCCGATTACGTCTTCAACATTAAATGCTTCGGGAACGATAAAATTCAAAAGACCTATCTCGATTATGTCGTCGCCAACTTTGAAGGGGGCGGCCAGAGCGCACGCCAAAAAGATGCCGCCCTCATCGAAGCGCTCCCCCGG
Source organism: Pyrinomonadaceae bacterium (assembly GCA_036566625.1). Classification (GTDB taxonomy): domain Bacteria; phylum Acidobacteriota; class Blastocatellia; order Pyrinomonadales; family Pyrinomonadaceae; genus JAIVJZ01. Next base: position 7,579 of record DATCWB010000539.1, on the reverse strand, counting down.
TTGATAGAAGAATACTTGCGTTGAAGTTCCTTTCATCTTCAACCAACCCGGCGCGAACTTCTTAGTCTCTTAGCGAAGCAATCAGGTCTCATTCGGCGGGGCGGCCAGCAGTTGACGGTAGGCGTCGTAGAAGTAGGCGGCCGCGTTGACTTCCCGCAGTCGCGCGGCTTGCGCCGCGCTGTTGGCGAGATTTTCCTGCCGGAAGAGATCGTCCGTCAGCATCCGGGAAATCAGGCTCGCTAAAGATTCGGTATCATCCGGATCAAAGACGAAGCGGCGATCACCGATGGTTTCGGGCAGTGAAGTGACGTGGGAACAGATAACCGGGCTGCCGAGCAGTATCGCTTCGAATAGAGGGAAGCTGCCCGCCTCGTATTTCGTCGGAATGGTCACTAACGCCGCCCGCTCATAGAGCCAGCGCAGTTCGTCTTCCGGGACGATCCCGGCAAAGAGAACCGCCTCACCCAGCCCCATCTCGTCAACTTGCTTCAAGACCTCCGCGTGGTAGTGATGAGCGGTGCCTCCCGTGCAAATCAGCCTTATGTTATGCCCCCCGGCATCACGCAAATTCCGCAAGGCTTGTAATAAACGGAGATGATTTTTGTGCTGCCATGTGTGCGCCGGGTAAAGCAGGAAAGGCGTCCATGCTTCGTACTTTCCGGCATATGACTCGGCGGCGTGGGATGTCGCCTCGCGCAGGGAGATGTCGCGGAAGGGGATCGGGCAGACGCGCACTTTGTCTACAGGAAGCCCGAAGTATTTGATCAGGTCTTGCTTGACGTGGTCGAAAGAGACGACTACCACACCCGCTTTTTCGAGCGCCTTCCAGTATTGCACGGCGCGAATCGCCCTCTGCGCGGGGGTGAAGTTTTCCGGGAAGTGCAACTCCTGCACGTCGTGCATGGTGATGAGGTAAGGCACGGGAGGGATGAGGTGCGGCAACTCCTGCACGCCGTACATTGTCAGGCAATAAGGCGTTTGCATATCGGGGTGGAGAAGCGTCTGGGTCGGAAAATGAAGCAGGTCAAGTTCGAGGCGGGCGAGCCAATCTTCCAGATAGCGCCAGGAGGGGTGAGGCGTTCTGTCACGACGGAACCGCGCGCCGATTTTATCGAGCAGTCGCGGCTGGGCGTCCGTCGGCGGGTCAGGGATCAACTCTATTTCCAACAGTCTCGGATGATCACTTGCGAGGCGTTTAATGCTAAATGGTGGATCGCCCGCGCACAGCAGGACGATCCGCCAGCCGGGTTCGACATTGCTCACCAGAGACGTGAGCACGCGTTGGGCATAAGGTGCGATGCCTCCGTGCTCTGCGGAAACGTCGCCCAACCAAAATCCGATTCGGGCAATCCGGTTAGCGGTGTCTAAAGTCAAAGTGATAGATCAGGTTGCCCGTCCGAGCTTCAACTCCGGTTTGAGTGAAACCGGCCTCTTCGAAAAGTCTTTTGGCGATTATATTACCGGCATTGACCTTCAACATCATTCGCGGAACGTGGCGCAGTTTGCAAATGCTTTTAGCCAGTTTCAGGGACAGACGTGTCAACCCGTAACCGCTATATTTTTCGTCGATCAGGACGCCGAAGGCGGGAACCTCATAGCCGCCGTCCCAGCCACGCAACATGAAAAACCCGATCAGGCGATCCTGCCAATACATCCCCATAAAGACATCTGCGCCTTCACCGGCCAACAGGTTCGCTATGGTAGGAAGATCAAAGTTGAAAGGAGTAAAGAACCGCACATAGGCCGGTGTTTGAGCCAGCAGCAACGCGGAGAGATGGGGCGCATCTTCCGAATCAAGCGGGCGGATGTTCAAATTGTCCGTGAAGCCCGACACTCTTGATGGTCTCCCTCGGTAGAACCTAAACCAACGTGATTTTATCAGTAGCTTGTCCGCGTAACATTGTCAATCGAATCTTCCGGCGTCCGTAAATTCCCCGACAAGCCTGCATCTTCCTGCGGACAGTAAAGCCCCTCCGCACCGTTTTATACTTCACCGTCCCTAATTTCAACTGTGTCTTGTACCGCTGGGAGGCATTCCCTTGCAGTGCTCAGAGACTATCCATGTGAAATTCGGAAGAGCGATATTACCGGCAAATTTACAGAGCGTTTAAGGAACAGATATTTCCGTTGCCAGGACGCGAAAGTTATGCGGTGTGCCTTAACCAGCCCGGCGCGCGCCGCCCAGAGTTTGAGACGGGCACAACGACAGGGAGAGTAATAACTATGCGAAGACTCTTGCGAGCGGCCTATGTTGGCCTGCTGGTATTTTCGATGCTGGCCGCCGGGACCTTCAACACCGCCGTCCGCGCATCAAGCCACCGCGAAGCGCCATCCACCTCGGTTGATCCGATGGCCGACGGTACGGACGTTTATGCGTTCGTTGATCCGATTGACCCGACGAGGGTCAACTTGATCATGAATTTCATTCCGTTCCAGTTGCCGCAGGGCGGCCCCAACTTCTACCGTTTCGACGATAACATCCAATACGCGATGAGAATCGACAACAACGGGGATGCGGTCACGGACATTCAATACGTTTTCCGCTTCCGCACGGTGGTGGGCAATCCGAACACCTTCCTCTATAACACGGGGCCGGTCACCTCGCTCAACGATCCTGATTTGAATATCAAACAGTTCTATTCGATCAGCGTCATCAGAGGGAACGCGCCGAACACGACCACCACGACCATCACGCCCACGACGGCCGCCGCCGGATCGCCCGCGGGCTTTCCGTTCGTCGTTCCGCCCGTCAACGTCGGGCCGCGTTCGACGCCGGACTACGAGACGAACCTCGCCCAACCGGCCGTAATGACCGTGAGCACCGCCAACGGCGATGCGAGGGTCTTCGCCGGTCAGCGTGATGAGGGCTTTTTCGTTGACGTGGGTTCGGCTTTCGACCTCTTCGGGCTGCGCCCCTTCAACTCGGCCCATTTAATTCCGCGAACGAACACGCCCGGCGTGGACGGGACGGCAGGCTTCAATGTCAGCACCATCGCCATCCAGGTGCCGATTGCCGTGGTGACGCGCACCGGCGCGGCTCCGACCGGGCCGAACGATCCGAACGCCGTGATCTCGGTCTACTCCGCGTCGAGCCGCACGGCGATGCTCGCCTTTGCGGAAGACCGCAGCGGCCGCGTCACATTTTCCGGAAACTTCGTGCAGGTCTCGCGCCTCGGCAACCCGCTCATTAACGAACTTCTGGTTCCGCTCGGCATGAAAGACAGATTTAACGCCTCGCTGCCGGGTATGGACGCGCAGTTCCTCAACTTTGTCCTCGACCCGGAGCCGGCCAGACTGTTTGGCTACCCCGGCGCGGCCGGTTCGCCTGGCAAGCAGTTTGATCTGTACCCGAGTTTCGACGTTCCGGTGCCGCCGCGCGTCGACGTTGCAAACGTCTTTTTGACAGGCTTGCCGGGAGTCAATCTCCAAACTAATACCTCTGGTAACCCCAGTGTCGCGGCGTATAACGGGCAACCGGCGAACACCGTTCCGCAGGAACGTCTGCGTTTGAACCTGGCTATTCCGCCAACCGCCGGCACGGCGAGCGCAGCGGGCACAGCCAATCGCCTGGGGGTTCTGGGCGGAGATAACGCGGGATTCCCGAACGGCCGTCGCGTGGGCGACGACGTGGTTGACATTGAGTTGCGCGTGCTGGCGGGCGTGTTGGCATTTGCCAGCTTCAACGTCGCGCCGAATAACCAACTCGGCGACGGCGTGAATCAAAACGACGTGCCGTTCCTGACGGTCTTCCCGTATCTGGCGACGCCGCGCTCAGGCTATGACTCGCCGACGAGTACGGCCGTGGGCACGACGGATACAAATGCGGCGCCTATCGCGACGGCTTCGCCGACACCCAGACCGTAAGCGCACTCCCGACAGGGGGCGCGCCGGCGGCGTGGGAAACACATAACCACAGGTTGGCGCGCGGACAAGTCACTCGCTTGCCGACAACAGCGCAGGAGCCGGATTAACTAAGTGATCCGGCTCCTGCCTTCCGCATCTTTAGGACAGCAGGATAAGTTATGCCGAAGAAACTCCTGACCATCACGGGGATCATCCTCGCGGGAATCGCCGTCGCGATAGGCATCAGAGCCGTGACGAAGCAACCCGCTCCGCAAGGTTCGCCGCAACGGCAAGAGGAACGCGCCCTCGACCAGCGCGCGACGCCCGCCGACCGGCATATCAGCCTGGCGCAGGCTGCCATCACCCGCGCGCCGAAATCTCCCGACGGTTATAACCAGTTGGCCGCCGCCTACACGCAGAAGGCGCGTGAGACCGGCGATTTCGGCTACTACGCGCGGGTGGAAGCGGCGCTCAAACGTTCGTTCGAGGTCGCCCCGGACAACCACGACGCGACCAGAACGCAGGCCTATCTCCTGCTCTCTTATCACCGCTTCGACGAAGCCCTGACGGTGGCGCGGCGCGCCGTCGAGCAGAAGCCGAAGGATTACGAAGCGTACGGCGCGGTCGTCGATGCGCTCGTCGAACTCGGCCGGTATGACGAAGCCAGGCAGGCCGTGCAGGCCATGCTCGACGTGCGCCCATACATGGCGTCATACGCACGCGCCTCTTACCTGCGCTCGCTGTATGGCGACACGGAGGGTGCGATAGAAGCCATGCGCCTCGCCGTTCAGTCGGCCAATCCGGGCGACCCGGAAGCGGTCGCCTGGTGTCGCGTCCATCTGGGCGACGAGTTGATGAACGCGGGCAAGCGTGCCGAGGCGGAACGTGAGTACGACCATGCGCTGTTCCTGTTCCCCGACTACCATCTCGCACTCGCCGCCAAAGCGCGCGCGCGTCTCGCCGCAAACGATACGGACGGCGCGGTCGTCTTCTACAAGCGCGCGCAGGGGCGCGTCCCGTCTCCTGAAACAGCGATTGCGCTCGGCGACATTTACACGAAGTCGGGGCGTGCGGAGGAAGCGAAAAAGCAGTTTGAGTTTGTTGAATTCGTGGAGAGCACGGGAGCCTCGGGCGGCACTTACTCGCGCCAACTCGCTCTCTTCTGGGCTGACCACGACATGAAACTCGACGAGGCGCTCGCCGCCGCTCGCCGCGAGCGCGCAGTGCGCTCTGATATTTATACGAGCGACGCGCTGGCATGGTGTCTCTACAAAAAAGGTCTGTACGCTGAAGCCAAAGCGGCCATTGACGAGGCGTTGCGGCTCGGCACGCGCGACGCCGGCATCAACTATCATGCGGGGATGATCTACCGCGCGCTCGGCGAACGCCGCGCGGCGGCCAAACACCTGCAACTCGCGCTCAAGATCAATCCTTTATTCGACGTGCTACAGGCAGACGTTGCGCGTCAGGCGTTGCGCTCGCTCGCCGCCTGAGGGTTTTTTGGTGACATTGATGCTCTATCGCTCGCAGTCGTCTCGCGTTCGCCGCGCCGCCGGGCTAACCTGCTCAGTCATCCTCCTCGTGATGACGATGGCAGGCCCGGCCGCCGCTCATCCGCTCGGGCAATTCACGATCAATCATTTCTCCCGCCTTGAAGTCGGCACGAATCGCATCAACATTCGCTACGTCGTTGACATGGCCGAGATTCCCACGTTTCAGGAGTTGCAGACGATAGGCAGCAACGGGAATCAAGCATCCGGCGCGGAGCTGGACGCTTACGTCGAACGAGCCGCCGCGCGCTACGCCGACGGCCTGCTGCTGACAATTGACGGGGCGCGCGTGCCGCTGCAAGTGGTCGCGCGCAGGATTTCGCTGCCCGAGGGGGCTGGCGGCCTGCCCACGCTTCGCATCGAGTGCGATTTCGCAGGCGTCATGCCCGCCGCAGGCGATAACGCCAATCAAACCCGTCGCCTTAAATTCGAGGACACAAATTACAGCGAACGCGCGGGTTGGCGCGAGGTGGTAGTCGTCCCGGCCGCCGGGGTTGCAGTTTTTGACAGCAACGCGTTCGGCTCGGCGTTGACCGACGAGTTGAAAGTTTACCCGGAAGACTTGCTCGCCGCGCCGCTCGACGAGCGCGCCGTCGAACTCTCTTTCGCGAACGGCGTGATACCGGCGAACGCCGTCGCCCTGCGCACACGCGATGGGCACCCGCTGGTGCAGGCGCGTGATCGCTTCGCGGAATTGATCAGCGTGCGGGAGTTGACGCCGACTATCGCACTCTTCGGCCTGCTCGTCGCCGCCGCGCTAGGCGCGCTCCACGCCTTCTCGCCCGGCCATGGAAAGACGGTTGTCGGCGCATACCTCGTCGGCTCGCGGGGGACTGCCAGGCACGCGGCTTTCCTCGGCCTCACCGTGACCGTCACGCACACGGCGGGCGTCTTCGCGCTCGGACTCGTGACGCTGTTCGCTTCGCAGTACATCGTCCCCGAACGCCTGTTCCCCATACTCGGCGTCGTCTCCGGCGGGATCGTTTTGGTGATGGGACTCAGTTTATTCGCGAGCCGCCTGCTCGCCGCGCTCGGCCTGAGGTCACACGATCACGGGCACACGCACGCGGGCGAACATGCACATGAGCATACGCACGATGAGGCGCATAGCCACACGGACGGCCACACGCACGACGGCGACCCGTCCGTGCCTCATTCGCACGGCGGCGGGCGGGCACACACACATCTACCACCGGGAACCGACGGCAGCCGTGTGACGTGGCGCAGCCTGCTCGCGCTCGGCATTTCCGGCGGATTGCTGCCGTGTCCTTCGGCGCTGGTCGTGCTGCTGTCGGCCATCTCCCTGCACCGCGTCGGCTACGGCATGCTGCTCGTCGTGGCCTTCAGCGTCGGACTGGCCGCAACGCTGACGGGAATCGGGCTGGCGTTCGTTTACGCCGGACGCTTCATCCTGAATCGCGCCGGGGCAGGCATTAACAGTCTGGCGAGGGTCTTGCCGGTAGCGAGCGCGTTCGTGGTTGCATGCCTGGGCGCGGCGCTTTGCTACGAAGCCCTCGGGCAGGCAGGCATTCATCTGACCGACCTGTTCAATTCCAGCTTCGCCGGCGGCGAGGCGCAGGCGGGCGGCGAGCAATCGCTGGCGACGATGGGGGCCTGGGCGGTGCTCGGCCTCGGGCTGGTCTTCGGACTCAAGCATGCCACCGAAGTTGACCACATCGTCGCCGTGACCACCATCGTGAGTGAACAGCGCAACCTGCTTCGCGCCGCGCTCGTCGGCGCTTTATGGGGGGCAGGGCACACGGTCTCGCTAATCGCCGTCGGCATCGTCGTTCTCGCATTGCGGGTGGCGATTCCGGAACTCGTCGCCGACTGGCTGGAGTTCGGCGTTGCGCTGATGATCATCGGGCTGGGTCTCGGCGCGTTGGTGCGGGTGCTCCAGCGTCGCCGCCCTGATGTTCATGTACACGAGCACATCCACGACGACCGCCCGCATGCGCACATACACTTTCATGAACAGGGGACGGAACATGCCGGCAGCGTCTCGCCGCACACGCACACCGTCATGCGTCTGGGCTTGAAGCCTTTGCTCGTCGGCGCGATGCACGGGCTGGCGGGTTCGGCTGCGTTGACGCTGCTGGTGCTCACGCAGATCGCGTCTCCGCTCGTCGGGCTGCTGTACCTGTCCGTCTTCGGCCTCGGCTCGATCTTAGGGATGCTGTTGATGT
>DATCWB010000538.1:0-2729 GCA_036566625.1 Pyrinomonadaceae bacterium | reverse complement strand
TCATCGTTCATCGTTCCGCCTTCATCATTCCGCCTTCATCGTTCCGCCTTCATCGTTTAGCTATTCCTTTGTCACGAGTTGCTCGATCTGCCTGACGAGGGGCATGACGGACGGCGGGTCGTAATTCGCCAGCACGATGATCGTGTAGCCCGCGTCGGTGTAGGACTGGAACTGCGCGGCGATGCCGGGCGCACCGCCGTTGTGTCCCACGTAGCGTTTGCCGTTGACGCGGTGGTCGCCGAAGCCATAGGCGTACTTGCCGAACGGCGCGTCAACTTTGCCCGTCGTGATGAGTTCGGTGAACTTCGCGCCGAGCAGTTTGTGCGAGCGGAGCGCGCGGTCGAACCTGAGCATGTCGTCGAGCGTCGAGTAGCCGCCCCCGGCGGGGCTGCCTTTGAAGGGAAGCCAGGAGGTGTTGGCGCGGCGCGGTTCGTCGCGCCGGGTGTCGCCGTCGGCGGCGCGGCGCGTGTAGCCGAGGGCGAGATTAGCCACCTCGCGCGTGCTCTCGTATGAATCGGTGTTGTTCATTCCGGCGGGCTTGAAGATGTGCGCGCGGACGTAGTCGAAATAACTTTGACCGGAGAGCTTTTCGATGATGAGGCCGAGGACGACGAAGCCAGCGTTGCTGTATTGCCAGCCCGTGCCGGGGGCGAACTTGAGCGGGTCGTTCGCGAAATAGGGAAGCAGGTCGGCCGCCGTCCTGATGTTTGCGCGGTTCGCCGCCCACGCGTCGTTCATGTAGTTGCCGAGGCCGGAGGTGTGCGTGAGCAGTTGATGGATCGTGACCTTCGCGGCGACCTCCCGGTTCGGGTAAGCGGGCAGATGCCGCGCGATGTTGTCCTGAAACGTGAGCTTGCCGCGCTCGGCCAGTTGCGCGACTGCGATGGCCGTAAACATCTTGTTCATCGAGCCGAGGTTGAACCTGGTGTCTGTGCGGTTGGCAACGCGGCGATCTCTGTCCGCCATGCCGTAGGCTTTTTTGAAGACGGGCGAGCCGTCGCGCGCGACGAGCACCGCGCCCGAGAACGTGTCGGCGGCGACGGCCGCGTCAATCAACTTCTCAAGCTCCGCCCACTTCGCCGCCTCGTTCGGGGGCGCGCCCGTCGCGACGTTGGCCGCGAGCACGAACGCAAGGATTAAACTGCCGATTGCCTGCATGATGTGAATGTCTCCTTTCAAAACGCCTGACGGGCTAAGACTTCGCGGAAACCTACTTCAGCGCGTCAACCTCTTTCTGCAACGCCTCGGCGAGGCTTTTGAGTTGCGCCGCGCCTTGAGCGTCCCGTTTGTTCGCGGCGAGCTTTTTGAGGGCGGCCAGTTGCGCCACCTTCAGCGCGTGCGCCGCGGGCACTTTTACGTCCGGCTCGACCCCCACGCCTTCCCAATTGGTCTTCGTCACCGGGCTGATGTAGCGCGAGGTGGGGACCATCACGGTGAAGTGATCGTTCAGGCGGCGGGCCGTGACGGGGTGCGCGCCGCCACGGGTCGTCTCGCCGACGATGGTCGCGCGCCGCAGGTTCTTGAGGCTGTAGCTGATTGACTCGGCCGCCGAGAAGGTGCGCCCGCTCGTCAGGATGTAAACCGGCTTGTCGCCGTAACGCTTGCCCGGCACTTCGGCGAGCGTGTAGATGCTGTCGGTGCGATCCTCTAAGCGGTCGTAGTAGTCATTGATATGAACGCGCTTGTCGAAGAAGTAACTCATCAGCAGGCGTATCGTCTCGGACGCGCCGCCTCGGTTCGCGCGCAGGTCTATGATGAGCGCGTCCGTGTCGGCGAGCTTGTTCATGGCCTCGGATACTTTGTCGGCGGCCAGAGGGAGACGCTCGAAGACGCTGAACTCAAGCAGCCCGATGTTGCCTTCGAGCCGCTCGACTTTTTCGACGCCAGCGTTCGGATTATCGCTGAGGCCGCGTATATTGCCGCCGCCCGGCTCGCGCCCGACGGTAGTGGGGTTGCCGCCCGCAGGCGGCGTCGTGCCGCTGCCCGAGTCTCGGCGGATAACCACGGGGCGTCCCGTGCCCATTCCTTCGGCGAGCGGTTCGAAGCTGAAGGACACGCGCAGGTGCTTGTCGCGGCTGACGGCCTGTAAGTGCTCCGTGAGCGTCTGCGCCAACTGCCGCGCGCTCGTGACGCCTTCATACTCCTTCTTCGCCACGCGTTCGCGGATGGCCTGCTCCATGCGCGTCGCGACTTCCGGGTAGACGTAAGCCTCACGCAAACTTTGCAGCGCGCTTTCGATGACCTGCGCGCGTGTCGCAGCGTCAATCGTCGTGTCGCGCCCGTCGGCCATGCGCGGTTGCTGCGCAGCGTTGAAACTTACGAGCGCAAAGACGAAGCAGACCGCCGGCAGCAGGAGACCCGTCGGGCGCGGCCTATCGCGCAGGCGGCGTGCGTGCGAGTCTTGAGCTTTCGAGCGCGCGGTTCGTTGTTTCACTTGAAGGAGGCGCGAGAGTGTCGGATGCATTTTGTATCTTCCTTTCAAACTTTTCGGCTCTGACAGCCATGTGATGCACACGCGGATATTAACCATTCGCGGCGCGCGAATGGTTAAGCCGACGAAAAGTGTTTGTAAAGAATGTAAAATCTCTGCGCGGGCGTTTTAAAGAAGCTGTGTGAAAAGAAAAGCCGTTCCTGCCGCTGATCGGGACAGGAACGGCTTTTAAGTAGACGAATTGGCGGACGGCTTGCGAGGCGGCAAGCGGCGTGTTCGGGAATCAGCCGAAGTCTCC
>DATCWB010000537.1:0-5941 GCA_036566625.1 Pyrinomonadaceae bacterium | reverse complement strand
AACCGGGGCGACCGTTACGCCGAGCCGCCGCGTGCGCCCGTCGCCCGTCGTCGCCGAAACCTCCTCGCGGCGATAGAGTTCGCCCGTGCGCAGGCAACGCTCGACCATCTGTGACAGTTCCGGCGAGAGGCGCAAGAGGGTCTTGAGGTGTTGCCCCGCCGCGTTTGCCTCCGTCTCCAGAAGGGCGCGCGCGGGCGGGTTGATGACGGTGGCGATGCCGCTCGCGTCGAAGGCGACGAGGCCGGAGGGCACGCTTGCCACGACGCGCTCGTTGAACATCTCGGCCGACGCGGCGCGCGCGCTCGCCTGCGCGCTCAACTTCTCCAATTCGCGCTGCTGCGCGCGCAATTGCGCCACCACCGCCTGAAACGTCTCAAGCACGAACTCCGTCTCGTCGCGCGCGCCTTCGGGTCGCGCGGCGACGGGCGCGCGCTCGGCCTCGCCGACGAGTTGCCGGTATGGGCGCACCAGCCAGCGCGGCAAGAGGAAGATGCCGGGCAGGCTCACCAGCAGCGTGACCGTGAAGACGGCGAACAGGACGGGCGCGCGCACGCTTCTGTCCGGCGGCGTCATGGCAACCAGCGTCAGCGTGAACAAGTTCGCCACGAGCAACAGCCCGACGACCAGCGCCAACACCAACTGCACGCGATTTTCATAACGAGGCAACATAAAAAGTGACAGGTGACGGGTGACAGGTGACAAGTTGAAGACAAAGTTTTTGATTTAACCTGTCATCTGTCACCCGTCACCTGTCACTTCAAGGGATGAAATGCCCGACGTACCAGGCGATGATTTGCCTGCCGACGAGAAGACTCATGATCGCGCCGATGCCGAGGAAGATGCCGAAGGGGAGGAGCATTTGCATGTCGCGCTCGCGCCGCCAGAGCATCAGGCCGAGGCCGACGACCGACCCGCCCACCACCCCGAGAAAGATCGTCAGCACCGTCAGCGGCCAGCCGAGATATGCGCCCACCATGAAGAGCATCTTCACGTCGCCGAGTCCCATCGCTTCGACGCCGCGCAGGCGTTCCCACAGCCAGCCCATCAGCCAGAGCGAGCCGCCGCCGATGGCCGCGCCGAAGAGTGCGCCCGCCACGGACACCGCCCAGACCGGCCAGCCTTCGAGCAGCCCTTCGCTTAAAAATGCGAGGCCGTAGACATTCGGCACGAGCGCGCGGGCGACGAGCGCGAAAGCGAAGCCGGGGAGCGTGATCACGTCCGGCAAAATCATGTGCTCGGCGTCAATGAAGACGAGCGAGACGAGCGCGGCGACGAAGACGAGATCGAACGGGAGCGCGAGCGTCAGGCCGTCGTGCAGAAAGACCAGCCCGAAGAGGAGCGCGGTCAGGGCCTCGATGGCCGGGTAGCGGGGCGAGATCGAGACGCCGCAGGCGCGGCAGCGTCCACCGAGGACGACGAAGCTGAGGATGGGAACGTTGTCGTAAGGCCGGATCGGCGTTTCGCACGAGGGGCAGCGAGAGTTGGGGAAGGCGATGGACTCTTCGCGCGGGACGCGATAAATGACCACGTTGAGAAAGCTGCCGATGAGTGCGCCGAGGGTGGAGATGAAGATGAGCGCGATGGGGAAGGGCACGAGCGAGGGGTCGGCGTAAGAAGTTAGATTTTGCAGTAAAAGCATCTTATCGGTTTAGGTCAAGGGGATGATGAAGTCGAAGTCTACAGTCGGGGCGGGCAAAGGCGTGCTTGACGCCCGCATCGAACTTTAAGCATATTAAAGGTTCGACCGGGTTTGCGAAAGACCTAAATGATCACGAACCACGGGAAAGGAACGCGCATGAATTCGCGCAGACCCATTATTGTACTCGGCGGCATCGGGGCGATTATCGTCGCCGTCCTCACTTTCGTCCCCTACTCGCTGACGATGGTCAAGCAGGCGGGGCACAACGTCGCCTCCGCCGTCAAGACCTCGCTCGGCAAAGAGGCGTCGCCCGCCTTCGAGGCGGAGTTGCGCCAGCCCATCGTGCCGCAGTACGACGTGGCGTTATGGTACGGCGCGCGCGGCGAAGAACCGGAGCGGCACGGCGTCCTGATCCAGACCCTCGACGGCCAGCGCGTCTTCGCCTCGCACAACGCCGACACGACTTTCAACCCCGCCTCGCTCGCCAAACTGACGGTCACGCTCGTCGCGCTCAAACGGCTCGACCCCGATTACCGGTTCACTACGCGCGTCTATGCGGACGGGGCGGTTGACGCATCCGGCGTGCTCGACGGCAACCTCTACCTCGCCGGAAACGACCCTTCGTTCGGCGACGCCTCGGCGAACCTGATCGCGAAGGAACTGCGCGCGCGGGGCGTCACGCGACTGAAAGGGAAAATACTCGCCGCGCCGGGCTTCTCTTTCAACTTCAACGAGCGCGCGGAAGAGTCTGCCGAATTCGCCGCGCGTGTGATGCAACTCAAACAGTCAGGGACGGGAATGGAAGAGGCGAAGGGCGAGGAGTTGTTCGTGCTCCATTCCAACCCGCTGCGCGAAATTCTGCTCTACATGAACGCGCACTCGAACAACTTCGTCGCCGACCGTCTCGGCGCGTTCCTCGGCGGGCCGCAGGCGCTCGTGCGCACGCTCGTCGAAGATTTGAAGTTGCCGCCGGAACAGGTCGCGCTCGAAACGGCGTCGGGCTTGTACAACAACCGCATGACGCCGCGCGGCGTGCTCGTCGTCATCAAAGCGTTGATGGAGGAGGCGCGGAGGCACGGGCTTAAGACGGAAGACCTCCTGCCCGTCGCCGGCTGCGACTGGGGCACGGTGCGGCGGCGCATGGAGGGCACGGGCTTCGAGTGTTCGCTCGTCGGCAAGACCGGGACGCTGACGACGACCGACGGCGGCATGTCGAATCTCGCGGGCGTCGTGTTCACCAAGGATTCAGAGCCGATCCTCTTCGCCATCCTCGCGCAGGGCAACCGCATCTGGGAGCACAAGCAGATGGCCGACCAACTTCTCGCCGAAACCATCAACGGCCACCAGCCCGCGCCCCTTCTGGACAAAGAGACGCGCCGCCCGTTGTTGCCGCCGAACAGCCTGCGCATAGAACAGAGGTCGGAGATGAGAGGCCAGAGGTCAGTCAAAACAGCGGAATGAAAAATCCGCAACGCGCCGCCGCCCGACCTCTAACCTCTGTTCTCCGACCGCTGCTTTTTCTCCATTTCCCACAGTAATAAATTTTTGAGGAAGGCATGATGCGCGGCGAAGCGCGCGATGCAGTAGCCGGGGAAGCCGTCGCGAAAGCCGCCTTTGAGCAGGTAGCTGCGCGCGAAGGCGGCCGCGCCGGAGATAGCTACGCGCAAGGGCGTGGTGCGTTTGCCCGCCTCGAACATTTGGCGGGCGGCGAGCGGGGCGTAGCGTTCGCCGATCATGCGGTGATGATAGGCGGCGTCTCGCCCGGTGTAATGGAGCAAGTCGCCGCCGCTTAACGTCTCGACGCGCGCGCCGGCTTCCATCCGCACCGACTCGTGGACGTGAGCCCCGACCCAACGCCCGCGCGAGCGTCGATAAAAGCGCAACTGGTGATCGGGATACCAGCCGCCGCCGCGAATCCAGCGTCCCATGTAGAAGGAGCGGCGCGAGATGCGATAGCCGTCGGCAAGCTGCTCGTCCCTGGTGTAGAGCAGGTCTTCGACGGAGGCGCGCAGTTCGGGCGACACGCGCTCGTCGGCGTCGAGGCTGAAAATCCAATCGTGGCGTGCCGACTCGGCGGCGAACTGTTTCTGCGCGGCGAAGCCCGGCCACGCGCGGCGGATGACGCGCGCGCCGCACTCTTCGGCGATCTCGCGCGTCGCGTCCGTCGAGTCGGCGTCAACGACGAGAATCTCGTCCGCCCAGCCGACGGACTCGCAGGCCTCACGGATGTGCTCGGCCTCGTTGAAAGTGATGATCGTGGCGGTGGTCTTCAAGTCGGTGAACGCCGGCGCGGGTTGATAGAGACGGCAGCTGGAACGGTAGCTGGAGACGTGTGAACGTCTGTCTCGTGTGGAGAATACGAAGAGGGGCGGGGGAGCGTCAACCTTGAGGAAAGCGCAGGACGGCATGGGCGGGGAAAGTTAAAGGCCGTGTGTCGCTTGAGAACGAGCCGTTCGAGCGTCACACGGCCACGCGCCGGGAGGCCGCCGCCGGAGGGCGGCGAAGGTTTATTGCATCGTCGGCGTTTCGACGATCACGTTGTTGGCGCGCAACGTCGTAGAGGTGGCGCGCTGTAGTTCGGCGAGAGCCTTGTTGTAGTCGGTCTCAGCGCGGAGTTCTTGGTTGCGCGCGTTGACGAGTTGGTTCTCGCGTTGGAAGAGGAGGAAGGTGGTCGAACGCCCCACCTGATACAGGCGTTGCTCGCCGGTCAGTTGGAGTTCGGCGTTTTCACGCGCCTGACGCGCCGAGAGCACGCGTCTCCGCGCGGTCTCCACGGCCTGCGCCGCGTTGCGCACTTCGACCTCAACGCCCTGTTCCTGCGAACGCATCGAGGCGACGAGTTGATCTTTCTGGATGCGCGCGCCCGCGAGGTTGGCCTCGGCAGTGCGGTTGCGCAGCGGCAGTTGGATCGTCACGCCGGCAATGAAGTTGCGGGTTTTGAAGCCGAACAGGTTCTGCAACGTCTGCCCGTAGCCGCCGACCAGAAACCCGGGCGGGGCGGCGGCCGTCGGCGTGACGACCGGGACCGGTTCGACGAGCAGATTATTGTTTCGGAGTTGGCGCAGCAGGAACGCACTGGCGTTTGAGTTGGGGTCGCCGGAGATGAGTTCCCTGGGCGTGTCCGAGCCGGCGATGGTCTGTTGAGAACCGGCGAGGCCGGTGGTAGAGAATGTGCCGGTCAGGTCAACGATGGGCTTCGTCTGGTTCTTGAAATACTGGATGTCTATGTTGTTGATCTCTTCCTGAAGTTTGAGACGGCGCAACTCCGGGCGGTTGGCGCGCGCTTCGTTCAGGGCGTCGTTGAGATTAACCGGCGTTTCGTCGAACGCGGGTTCGTCGGTCGGCACGAGGGCGGCCGACCATTCGGGCGAAAGCGGGTCGCGCAGGATGAGCTGCTTGAGATTATTCTCCGCGATGGAGACGTTTTGCGACGCGATCAGGAGCGAGGCTTCGCGGTTGGAGAGTTCGGTCTGCACCTCCGCGCGTTCGAGCGGGGCGGACGCGCCCGCGGCGACGCTGGCCTCTGTGCGGCGGAAATTCTCGCGCGCCAGATTCAGGTTGGCGATCTGGTTCTGCTCGTCGCGCAGGGCGAAGACCAAATCCCAGTAGACGCGCTGTACGTTGGAGATGACGCCGATGGTGCGGATGCGGAAGTCAGCGTCCGACTGTTCGACGCGCTTGCGCTGGACGCGTATCTGCTGCCGGTTGCGATCCATCGAGCGATTGCGCCACAGTGGTTGCGAGAACTGGATGCCCTGGCTGGCCGAGTAGAACGGGTTCAGGGTCTGGTTGCTCGCGCTCGACTTCTCGCGCGTGTTGTTGAAAAAGTACGAGTAGTTGCCGCCGCCTTTGGCGAACTGCTTCGTGATCTGCATGTTGCTGTTGTAGTCGGTGGTTGAGACCGTGCCGGACTGATCCGCGCCCCCGAAGATGTTGATGACGGGGCGGACGGAGTTGTCAATCTCGGGGCGGAACTGCAACACCGGATCGTAGATGCCTTCCAGCCCGCGCAGAATTGATTCGGCGAAGCGCACGTCGTTGCGCGCCACTTCGATCTCGTTGTTGTTGGCGAGCGCGCGGCGGATCGTTTCGTTGAGCGTGAGCGCGATGGTGTTGCTGCTCTGCACGCCGAGGCGCACGAGCGACGGCATCGGCGGCACGGGGCGACGCTCCGCCAGCGGGAATATGGGGTCGTTCGTCGTCGCGCCGGAAGGGAGCGGCGAGGCGTCGGGCAGCGGCGAAGCCTGCGGCGCAATGACATTGGGCGATTGCGGTTCGGCGGGCGTCACGACGGGATTCGCG
>DATCWB010000536.1:0-2350 GCA_036566625.1 Pyrinomonadaceae bacterium | reverse complement strand
GGCGCGTCGCCGAGGCGCAGCGCGATGACCGTGAGGGCGCGTGCGATCTCTGCGTCGGGCGCGATTGCGTGGGCGCGTTCGAAGAGCGCGCGGGCGGCGCGCAGGTCTTCGAGCGCGGACGAGGCGAAGCGGATTTGCGCGAGATTGACGAGCGCGCTCGGCTGGCGTGCGTCGAGTTTGAGCGATGCCTCGAACTCGGCGGCGGCCAGAGCGGCACGCCCGCGCCGGAAGAGAATCGCGCCGTAGTTGTTGCGCGCCTCGGCGGAGCGCGGGGCGTTCCGAGCGGCAGCAGCGAAATGCGTCTCGGCCTCTTGCAGAGCGCCCGCGCGGTCGGCGAGCGCGCCGAGATAGGTGTGCGCCTCGACGTTCTTCGGGTCGCGTTTGAGGGCGCGCTCGAAGAGAGTTTTGGCCGCCTGGCCGTCGCCCTGCTCTAGAGCGGCGACCCCCTGCGCGACCAGAGCGGAAGCGCTTTCGGCCGGACGCGCCCTCGGCGCGGCCGCCGCTTTTTGCGCGGTATGAAAAGAAGGGCGTCCGGGCGTGACGATAAACGTAACCGTGGGCGCGACGTCGTGCGCCGCGACAGCAGCCGAAAGGCTGACGAGAAGCGCGGCCAAACAAAACGGACTTGGCGGCAAGCGCGGCATGAGTTTGAAGTGTGTGCGGGTTGTGCGCGACGCGTTGGCCGCGACGGGGGAAAATGAGCGGCGCGGGAAGAGTTACTGTCGCACTTCCCCGCGCCGCCCGTTCACCTCAAATGTCGAAACTAGAAGACCAAACGCAGGCGCAGTTGAACCACGCGCGGCGAGTAGACGTTTTCGTCGCCGATGAAGCTCTGGAAACCAAAGATGGTATTAGCCGGGCTATTCACATCGAAGGTGCCGTAATTCGTCGTCGGCGCGAAGAAGCGCGTGCGGTTGAAAATGTTAAAGGCTTCGGCTCCGACCTCGAACGTGACGGTCTCCGTGATCCGCGTCTTCTTCAAGAGGCTGATGTTCTCGCTGGAGAATTTGTCAGACCTGATGTTGGCGAAGGTGGCCGGAGCCGTCCCGAAGAAGCGCAGCGGGTTGGCGTAATAGTTGGCATATTCCTGCGTGCCGACGACAAGGCCGGGTCTGTTAAAAGGCGTGGGCGCGGCGAATGCAAGCGGGTTCAGCACCGACACGCCGGGCGTCTGCCCGCGGATGATGATCGTGTCGCGGCCGTTCGCGTTGGTGATGGGCTGCCCCGTCAGGTTGAGCCGGATGTTGCCGCCGACGCCGATCAAATCGAGGAAGTTGCGGCTGTCGCCGTTGTCGGTGAAGAAGGTCAGGGGCAAGCCCGACTGGTAGCGTTGGATGCCGCTCAGTTGGAAGCCGCCGACGATCTTGTCCACGATGCCGCCGCGATTCAGGAAGCGGCGTCCTTTGCCGAAAGGCAACTCGATAAGATAGTTGACGACGAAGACGTGCGTCGGGTTGTTGGGCGAGACCGAGCGTAGCCCCCCGCGGTCGTTGGCGAACTGGAGCACGTTGCCCGAGCCGGTGCGACCACCGCCGAGCACGTCCTCGGAGGCGTCCGTCAGCAGTTTCGAGAAGGTGTAGGACGCGCCGAACTGGATGCCCTGCGAGAAGCGGCGGTCGAGTTTGAGTTGGAGCGCGTTATAGTCGCTCGTGCCCTGACTTTCGAGGACGTTGTTGATGTTGCGGTATTGCGGGAACGGCTTGAGGGCTTGCGCCACGGTGCCGTTGAAGCCCTCGAACACGGCGTCGCCGTTGGCGGGCAGCGCGACTCCGATGCTGGCCGCATAGGTGCGATCCGCGTCGGTCAACTGGTTGACGCCTTTATTCAGAATCGGGAAGCCGAGCCTGAGCGTGTTGAGCGGAAGCGAGTTGATACGCCCGAAGTCGGAGCGCAGGCGCGTCGCCTTGTGGCCGATGTAGCCGATGGAGGCGGCGAAGTTGTAAGGCAACTGGCGTTGCAGGTCGAGGCTGTACTGGATCGTGCGCCCGGTGCGGTAAGTCGGGTCGAAGAACTGCACGTCCTGTTCGCCGTTCGGGAAGACGAACTGGCCGCCCGGATCGACCGGCGGAATGGACGGGTAGTTGCGCAGGAAGAAGCGCGACTGGATGCCGTCGGGCGTGCGTGCGCCGCTGCCCGTGTTATAGCCGATGGTGCCGGTGTTGATGTCGCCGCCGCCGCCCGTGCCGTACAAGACCGGCGCGTAGTAGAGGCCGCCGCCGCCGCGCACGACCGTGCGGTCGTTCAGCGAATAGGCGAAGCCCACGCGCGGCCCGATGTTCGAACGGTCGGGGCGAAGGAGCGTGTCGTATTGGGCTTGAACTCCGCCCTGGCCGGCCGCCCCGGCCAGCGC
>DATCWB010000535.1:0-28888 GCA_036566625.1 Pyrinomonadaceae bacterium | reverse complement strand
CGCGGCGTCGCCGTGAGCGAGGTCTTCCACTACGCGGGCGGCCCCTTCAACAACACCGGGGAGAACCCGCGCGTCGGCGGGCGCGACCCGGAAGGGCGTACCTACTTTTCGTTCGCCTCGTTCGAGGACCCGGACGGGAACGGCTGGCTGCTTCAGGAAGTCAAGACGAGGCTTCCCGGCCGAGAGTGGGAGCGGGAGTGAGAACGAGCCATGGATGTTCCAACCTTGGCAGAACTCCTCCGTGAGACGGCTGAGCGCCACGACCGATACGAGCGGACGCACGCCGAGCACCACTGGTGGGACTGGTATGCGCCCTACCTGAGCGCGCGTCAGGCGGGAAGCAGTTCGGAAGAAGCAGCGGCCGCCGCCGACCGCTACATGCAGGAGGTACTTCATGTTCTTCCCCGATGAAGCATTGCGATTGGCCGTACTCCCCGGGTACGTCGAGCGCCGGATGATCGACTGCATTTTACAGTGACGCGGATGTCACACTATCACACCTCGATGAAGCGGCTTCACACGGCGGAAAGTTATTTATGAAGGAGACCAGATCATGCAACTCGGAAAAGCACGATACGTTGCCCATGCCCGAATCAACTGTCACGGCGGGTTGCTCTCACGAATCCTCATCGTAACGGTCTCCGCAGCCCGTCTCTACTGGGAAAACAAGCTCGTCTTTTTCGCGCCGATGGACGTGAAGGTTCCCGTCGCCGTGAGCGCCTTTCCCGACGAGCTTTATCAAACTCCGCGGAGTTGGGCGGAGAGAGCGTTCCCCAAACTCATCTATTACAACCGGCTCGACAAAGGCGGCCACTTCGCGGCGTGGGAACAGCCGGAACTCTTCACTCGGGAGATTCGCGCGGCATTCAGAACACTGCGCTAGCTACTTGACAGGGCAGAGCCTGCGCAAAGAATGGGGACAATCAAGCCGCGGGCATGCTTTACTAAGGGCAGCGAAACCACTTTCGCTCGATGAGTTGTAGTGAGAAAGGTGCGACATGAACGAGAAGAACGTAGCAACTCCCCCGGTGACGACCGGCGCGGAGCAGTTGGAGGTGGCCGTGCTCGCCGGCGGCTGCTTCTGGGGCGTCGAGGAGATCCTGCGCGATGTCCCCGGCGTGCGCGACACAGAGGTCGGCTACACGGGCGGATGGCTCGAAAACCCGACTTACGAGGACACGCACGATAGCAAGTCCGGTCACGCAGAGGCGGTGCGCATCACCTTCGACCCGTCCGTGCTCAGCTTCGAGGAGCTGCTCGAACGCTGGTTCTTCCGCCTGCACGACCCCACGACGCTCAACCGTCAGGGCAACGACCGGGGGACGCAGTACCGCTCAGCGATCTTCCCACAGACGGAGGTGCAGCGGGCGACGGCGGAACAGGTCATCGCGCGTGTCAGCGGGTCGGGGCGCTGGAAGCGGCCGGTCACCACGAGCATCGAGCCTGCCGGGACTTGGTATAGCGCGGAGGCGTACCACCAGGACTACCTGCGCAAGCATCCCGGCGGCTACACCTGCCATTACCTGCGCGATTAAGCAGCCGGTCGGCGCGCCCGATTGAGCGGCTGCGCACGGGGTAGCTCCAGACGAGCCATGCGCCGCGCTAGTCGAGGAGAAAATTTCAGTCGGAGGTAGCTGAATGTCCGAACAACTCAAATGTGACCGCCGACGCTTTCTGGGTGCCGCGGCCATGACCGTTGTCGGCGCCCAACTCGGCGTGACCGGCTGTGCGGTGCGGCGCATTTTTGAACGCGAACTGCCCTCTCTCGGCGGTGCTACGGGCTGGCTCAATTCGCAGCCGCTCGCGGCCGACTCCCTGCGCGGGAAAGTCGTCCTCGTCCAGTTCTGTACCTACACCTGTATCAACTGGCTGCGCACACTCCCATACGTCCGCGCGTGGAACGAGAAGTACAAGGGTAAAGGGTTGGCGGTGGTCGGCGTGCACACGCCCGAGTTCCCGTTCGAGAAGGATGTAGATAACGTGCGCCGTGCGGTGAAGGATATGGGTCTCAATTACCCGGTCGCGCTCGATAACGACTACGCGATATGGCGTGCGTTCAAGAACCAGTATTGGCCCGCCCTCTATTTAGTAGATCACCGAGCGCGCATCCGGCATCATCATTTCGGCGAGGGAGAGTACCAACAGTCGGAAAGGGTCATTCAACAACTGCTGGCCGAGGCCGGAGTCGGAGGCTTCGGTCGAGAACCGGTTTCGGCAGAAGGCCGCGGTATTGAAGCCGACGCCGATTGGGATAGCCTGAAGTCTCCGGAAAACTACGTCGGTTACGAGCGCACCGAAAACTTCGCCTCCTCAGGCGGCGCGGTACCGGACGAGCGCCGCGTCTATGCCGCCCCCGCGCAGTTGGGTCTTAACCAGTGGGCACTTTCGGGCGATTGGACGGTGGGGAGACAGGCCACCGTGCTGAATAAGGCCGGCGGGCGGATCGTGTACAACTTTCACGCGCGCGACCTACATCTCGTCATGGGGCCGTCGGCGCGGGAAACGTCCGTGCGATTCCGCGTAACTCTGGACGGGCAGCAGCCGCGCGCCGCTCACGGCGTTGACGTTGACGACCGGGGCGACGGCACGGTGACCGAACAACGGATGTATCAGTTGATCCGACAAACGAAGCCCATCGCGGCTCGGCGGTTCGAAATCGAGTTCCTCGATCCGGGCGCGGAGGCTTACGCATTCACGTTCGGCTGACGCCTGCGCCGAACGATACGAAGGTATCGTGGGACGGCACTGGAGCAGCTAATGCTCCCGCAACCTGCCGTGCAGAATGATAGTCATCCTGCGCCGCCTGAGAGCGGTATGCGCCCGGCCGCGATTGAGAGTCCTCTTAAGGTGAACTGGTGTGGACTTAGGGTTGCGTGCAGGGCGGGTGGCATCGCGCGTTAAGCGTACGAGGCAAGTGAATTGCAATTTTCGCGAAGGCTTAAAATGGAAAGTTATTCGACAAGCAAATTGTTCCTACCGGTTATTTTAGGCACTAATCGTAAAGAGAGAAAAAGTGTCTTCGTAGCGAAGTGGCTGGTAGAGGTAATGTCTAAAAGCGCCGAGATTGAGACGAGATTATTCGACGTTAGGGATTTCGCGCTCCCGCAGGATGACTACGGCACAGAAATCAACGATGCCTTCCCCGAATGGAAGGATGCGATCATAAGAGCAGACGGGTTGGTGATCATCTCGCCGGAGTATAATCATGGCTACCCCGGCGCATTAAAAAGCGTTCTGGATTTACTACTGAAAGAATACATACATAAAAGTGTAGCATTTGTTGGAGTATCCGCAGGCCCCTGGGGAGGGACGCGAGTGATAGAGGCAATGGTGCCGATGGTACGAGAATTAGGCTTAACGGCGACATTCACTGACCTTAATTTCCCACTCGTGCAGGACAAGTTCGATCAGGATGGGACGCTGCTGGATAAGGCTTATGAGAGCAGGATAGACGATTTCTTAGCCGAACTGGTGTGGATGAGTCGAGCCCTTAAATGGGGACGTGAGAACCTTCCATCGAAATACCACGGGACTTGAATCCAAACGGTTACGCGTAACAATTCATTCACTCGGAGCGCGAATAGCATTGTTTTCGTGTGCGAGACTTAAACCTATTGGTGGTTCGCCCGGATGTGAACGCAAACAAGATGGACAGGCTCAATGCAGGGATAGCACCTATCACACCCGCCTGGGACATACTTGATATGCCGGATGGAGAGAACTTTAAGAAAACGTCAGGACAGGCAAAGCGTAGTTGTGCTGTCGAAAGAGTTGTGTTGCTCCGAGTCGGCGCAACAAGGCGCGCTGAGAAACAATGGGCCTTCGTCCTACTCAAACCAGTGTCATTGTGACTACGGGTGAGCGACCTTAAGGAGATCGGCCGCCTCGGCGCGCTCCTCGTCGAGGAGCACTACGGCTTCGACCCGCGGCGCTTCCTTCATGCCAACCTGATCCTGCATCCCGTCGGAGATGGGCAGGGCGAAATCTTCCGGCCCGCGTTCGAAGGACTCAATCGCCCGCTTAGCTTCTTCGACATTGGTAACAGGTTCCATCAAACACCTCAGGCATCTAACTGTTGATTATGCCGACCGTGCAAGGTTATCCCTATGTACCACAAGTGCCTTAGTAACTGAACAAAACGCGGCGCGTGGGAGCATATCAAGGGAAGCAAATAGTAGAAGGGCGGGGCCGCTCACGAAAGCCCCGCCCTGCCCTCACCCGCTTGATCGGCGCGCGGCCCTCACCCGCGACTTGCCTTGATGTCGTATGCCCATAATGTGCCGAAATCGCGGATGTAAAGCCTCCCGTTGGCGATGACGGGGGACGCGAGCGCCTCCGGCTGTTTTTTCTTCGGCTGAGCAGGCGGAGTGAATCGTCCCTTTTCGCGATAGCCTTCGGGTGTTGCCTCCACCAACGCGACATCCCCGTTGGCGCCGTGAAGATATAAATGGCCGTCGGCGTAGGCTACCGACCCCATGCCGATAGTCTCGGCCTGCCATTTCACCTTCCCCGTAGTGAACTCAGCCGCCGCCAGCTTCTGCCCCCCTGCCGTGCCGTACAGATACTCACCAACCAGCACCGCCCCGCCGATGGCGTTCGGCAGCCCGCGCTCGGTGTAGATCTGCTCCGCGGCGACGCCGCCGCCGTCCGGCTTTAAACGGACGAGTCCGCCCCCGACGCCGAGGGCGCCATACACATACCCCTCACGCCCGACCGGCGTGAAAAACCTCGCCGGCCCCTTCTCCGCGTAGCGCCAGAGAAACTGGCCCGTCTTTGCATCGACCCCGACGATGCCATTGAACAAAACCTGCACATACTGTTTGCGGCCGCCACCCTCGACGACAATCGCCGACGCATAGGCCGCCGGATCGCCGCCCGGGATGGCCGATTTCCAGATGACCGCGCCAGTCCTTTTGTTAAGCGCCACCATCGTGGCCTGCGCGCCGCCGGGGGTTACGACAACGGCGTCGCCGTCAACCAGCGGTGACTCCGCATAGGCCCAGTCGCTCGGCCGGCCGCCGAACTCTTTCCGGATGTTTTTTTGCCATCGAATCTTGCCGCTCTTGGCTTCGAGGCAGACGAGGTCGCCGTCCGAGCCCAGCGCGTAGATAAATTTCCCGTCCACCGTCGGGGTGGATCGGGCCTTCGCGTGAGGCGGGTCGTGATTAGGGTTTCCGACGTTGCCGACACGCGTTGTCCAGATTGGCTTTCCGTCCTGAGTCGAGAGGGCCTGAACAAACTCGTTCTCCATGCCGCGGTTGCTCATCACGTAGATGCGCGTGCCGACGACCGCCGGCGTCGAAAAGCCGTCGCCGATGTCGTTCACCTGCCAGAGCAGTTTCGGTCCCCCCGCCGGCCATTGCTTAAGGAGGCCGCGCTCCTGCGACATCCCGTCACGTTTCGGGCCGCGCCACTGAGGCCAGTCCGAAGTCGAAGCCGCCATGCTGGCAGACGTCGTTACGGACACGACCGAGGAGCACAAACAAAGCACTGCAATGGTAGTTAGTAATCGTGACTTCACTGTCTTCTCCTGTCGAGTGGTGTAATTGCTTCAGGGCATTGCCGCCCACTACTAAAACGAATAATTTCGCGAAAAGTTACGCCGGGATCGAGGTTTTCGGTGTAACACTCATCGAGGCAGACTGCGAGGCATCTAACGCTCGGCATCACCCACCGCGTACTCAACCTCGAAACCCTCCAATTTCTCGATGAAAGACCTGCTGAATCGCGGTCGGGTGCATGCCGTTGTTAGGCCGACGAGGGGACGAGCGATCAAAGGCAAAGGCATCAAGCGCGTTCGTCATACGGCATCGCTGTCTCGTCAACTCCGACGAAATCGGGCTCCGGATCAACCTCCAGTTGCACCGCCAGAATCGTGGCTCGGCCTTCGAGATAGGCCTTCGCCACCCGATGCATCCCATCCATCACGCGGCCGTCTGCGCCCAAAATGATCGGGTACCTGAGATCCACCTCGAAGATCAGCCGAAGATGCCGCGTAGAAATGAGCCGCACGCCTATGATGAACTTGACTCATTCCATCGCTCTAACAACCTGCTTTCGAACGGCAAGTCCGCCAAGATAAGCTGCGGCGAACTTCGTTATAAAAGAAATAACAAAGAGCAATGCCAACCGGCTAAACTCCCCCGCAAACACAAGAACGGTTATATCAATAAGGAAATATACCAACCAGACGAGTAGGGCGGCGGTGACGCTAAACCGTGCCACAAACTTTTTACCTATCCATCGGCATCCGAGGAACATTAACGGCATGCCGACAAAAATACTCGAATACGGTGCGCTCAACTGCGCGTGTGCTTGATAATGCGCCGGGTCTTGACCCGGATTGATGACATAGCTATAAGCCACCATATACAGAATGTGTATTGCTACATTGATAACCATGACAGCGATGGCGGTTGGAATAATCCAGACCCAACGGTTTTTCTTCACAGAAGTTTGTTCCATATTCATCCCATCCTCAAGAGACTTCCTCGGCAGAGACCGTCGTCAATTTGTAAGGGATGTCTCCCGTGGCCGTGGCAGAAGCTGCTGTTGACCTCCACCGTGCGGTAATCATTGGAAGAACAGACTCTCAGCGATTGGCTTCGAGCCATCGTTCTGCTGCCAGTTCTATTGCGGTGGCGGACTCCAACATCTCCACCTCTCTCCAGAGCTGCATGAAGGCGTGCCGCGCTTCCTCCTCGGTGGGGAAGGTGATGTGGTCGAAGCGGCGGATGTGGACGCGCCGAAGCTCGCCTTCGAGCCGCAGCACGACCGCGCCCCCGTAGAGTTCGACCGTCACGTCCGAGCCTTCGGGGAGAGAGAAGATATCAGGGCGTTCATGTGAATGGGCTGTCTCGTAAATGATGGGCGCACCATTGAAGGGCGGGGGCGTCGCCCTCGGATAGATCCATACGCTGTTGCGCGCGACACAGTTGATCGGCAGTTCCTTCGTTTCCATGACTTCCATGATGATAATTGCGGGAGCCGATTTATTGTTCATCACAGGGCACCCGCCCCCTCGGATCAATCCCACCTAGCAGGCTTTTACCCTGAGCACCTCGTCGAGCCGAGTTGTGTAGCGTGGCGACAGACGCTGCCGCTTCATCTCCCAGCTACGCTCAGAACTTGCCGCGAGCGGGCGCACAGTATACCTCCCGTGCCTCCGGTTGATCTCGTCCACCGCCCGCATCACTCGAACACGTCGGTCGTCGTCAATGCCAGAGAGAATGCTCTGCTGCCTCTCCGTGTCCGGCACGATGTCGCTGAGGAATATCCCCGCCTTGTGATACACGAACCCCGGCTTGTAGACGCGCTCAAGCAGCGACTGCGCCGCATTGATGAGTCCCGGCGTATAACTCGTGGGGAATGGCAGTTGCCAACTCGCCGCCGCCGAGTAAACCTCCTCAGGGTTCTGCCGGAAACGAGAAGTGGAGATGAACACCGTCATGTGTGAAGCAGCCAGTCGCTGCCGTCGCAGCTTTTCCCCGCCGCGCGCGCAGTGCATCGCCACCGCCTGACCCAGATCCTCAAGCGTGGTCACAGGCCGCCCGAACGAGCGCGAGCAGCACAGCCCCTTGCGCGGTCGCTCGAAGGCCTCGAGCGGCAGGCAGGAGATGCCGCGCAGTTCCCACACGAGCCTGAGTCCCTTAATGGTCAGATGCTTTCTCACCCAGGTGTCGGGGCAGTGCTTCAGTTCCAGCGCCGTCTCGATTCTCTGCTTACCCAGGATGCGCGGCAACCCCGAAGCCTCCCACAGATCTGGCTGCTCACTTTTCTCCTCGTCCTCGGACTTGAGGAACTTAGCGTAGCGCGGCCCGATACCCCACACGTCCGCCACGTCGAAGTCTTTCAGGTAGCGGTCGGCATCCCCGCCCGAGAGGTCGACCACCCCGCCGTGCTCCGGGCATTTCTTCGCGATAGCGGCGGCGATCTTCGCCAGCACTTTCGTCGGGCCGATACCGACCGAGACGGGGATACCCGTCCACTTCCTGACAGTGCGCCTGATCTCGTGCGCATCCTCCTCCTGATGGCCGCTATCGTCGAAGTGGACGAACGCCTCGTCAATGGAGT
Organism: Pyrinomonadaceae bacterium; assembly: GCA_036566625.1. Taxonomy (GTDB): domain Bacteria; phylum Acidobacteriota; class Blastocatellia; order Pyrinomonadales; family Pyrinomonadaceae; genus JAIVJZ01. The sequence continues at coordinate 20,815 of DATCWB010000535.1, read as the reverse complement.
AATGCTCGAGGGCGGGCACGAACCCGCCGATGGTGTCGAACATCCTGCGCGAGACGTCTCCGTACAGGGTGTAGTTCGAGGAGAACCATGTCACGTCATGCTTTTCGATGAGGGGCCGGGCCCTGAAGAACGGCATGCCCATCGTGAGCCCCAGCGCCTTGCTCTCCCGACTGCGCGCGACGATGTTCCCGTCGTTGTTCGAGAGCACCACGACGGGCTTGCCGTCGAGCCCAGGCTGGAACGCCCGCTCACAGGAAACGTAGAAAGCGTCCGCATCGATAAGACCGAATGTTTCCTTCATCAGCGTAAAGCGTGAATGCAGTGCGTCGCCACGCCCCAGACAACTAGCTCCCGGTCACCGTTTAACTCTATCGGCTGATACAGGGAATTCTCGGCCACAAGAAAGCATCTGCCATCTTCCACGATCAGGCGTTTGACCAGCATCTCGCCGTCGATGCAGGCGACGACGATGTCCCGGTGCCGCGGCTCGAGCGAGCGGTCGACGATGAGCCGGTCATCGTGATGAATCTCTTCAGCCATGGAGTCGCCTTCGACCCGCACGACGTAGGTGGCGAGCCTGTTCCTGAGGAGCCACTCGTTGAGATCGATGTCGCGCTCGACGTAATCGGAAGCCGGCGACGGGAAGCCCGCCGACACGCGGCACAGGTAGACGGGGACAGTGGCATGTTCACCCGCCTCAAGCCTGGAGACGCCGGAAACTCGAAGCTCGTGAACCCTCTCGGACATGCATTTTTCTCCACTGGGGATTTAACTCCTGCGGCATCTTGTCAGAGAAACATTGTTTCAGGCAAGAAATATCTTTATAATTGGTGTGAAAATTTGAGCATTCTCGGCTGACGATGGCCCGTCAAGATAGCGGAGGGAGCAAGTATGTGTGGAAGATACGCGCAGAGCACTGACCCGAAGAAACTCGCCAAAGAGTTCAAAGTGGCGGATGTGCCGGCAGTCGAGCCGCGCTACAACATCGCGCCGACGCAGGAAGTCCTCAGTGTCAGGGAGTCGCCGGACGGTCGGGAGATGGCGTTCTACAGGTGGGGTCTCATCCCTTCATGGGCGAAGGACGCATCAATGGGGGCGCGGCTCATCAACGCTCGCTCGGAGACGGTTCAGGAGAAGCCGGCGTTTCGCGCGGCCTTCAAGCAGAGGCGCTGCATTATCCCCGCCGATGGATTCTACGAGTGGCAGAGGACGGGAGGCAAAAAGCAGCCCTTCTTCTTCCGGATGCGCGACGAGCGACCCTTCGGCTTCGCGGGATTGTGGGAGAGATGGGAAGGAGAGGGAGGACAGGTTATCAACTCCTGCACTATCCTGACCACGGAGGCGAATGAAGTCCTCCGCCCCGTTCATGACCGCATGCCCGTCATCCTGCACCCGGATGAGTATGAAATGTGGCTCGACACGGACGTGCGGAAACTCGACCTCATCAAAGAGATGCTGCGGCCTTACCCGGCGGATGAGATGACGAGCTACCCAGTCAGCACGGCCATCAATAGCCCGCGCAACCAGGGCGCGGAGTTGATCGAGCAGATGCCTGTAAACTCCGCCTGAGATTGGCAGTTTATTGGAGGTGATTCCGCCCTATAGATGTGACCACGGACTTTTTGCTGACTTCCCCTGACTTTGGTTGGGTATTCAGGCGCGATCAAGGACTTGTACGAAGTCTGCGGTCAGGCCCAAAAGAGTATCCACTGGATGGAGGATCCCATCGAATGGTTCGCGCACTTTCTGAGACGTGAGCCAAGAAAGGAGAAGGGTCATGAGATGAGCAGGTTCGAGAAAGGGGGTCAGGATGAGCTTTTCGAGATCATGGAAATGAGTAGGGTGTACACGGTCGAGATGAAGGTATTCGTCGTGCAGCCTGTATGTCCAAGGCGGTAGCGAGCCCGGATCAATTGGAGCTATTGAGTGTGACTGAGAATCATCTGATGGAGACTTATCAGTTGCCTTTCGGCGTGATTGCGACTGCATGAAAGTCGCGTCGTTAGCTTGCGAATTTACGGAATATACATGAATACACATAATGCCATGCAGTTCATAATCGATGCGACTTATGTAATTTGTAGTAGGAATGACCTCAGACACTCAGAATTTACGTACCTCGGGCAGTTGGTCGAAATCCCCTTTTAATGTCTCACCCTGATCTTCTAGTGGTCGCTCGTCTCCTATGGTAATCACTGCAACCCTCTTTGGGATGAACTCCGCCTCTGTGTCGTATCTCACGTTGGAAATATCATCACCCCGGAACAAATCGGTAATGTGCTCCACAGTGTATGCAACAAGAGTATCCTGAAATATCCGGTGTGCTACCCGCCCTGTACATGACTCCCCGCTGATACCCATTAAATCTTGTGCCGTTGTACAAATTGTTCGAGCGTTTTGATGGAATTGTCCCCGGTGTCTGGATGAGCTTCCTGAAACCAAGAATATCAAAGAGAGCAATATGGCACCTCCCGGCTTGAACGTCATTTCGCCTGCGGCGACCCTTGGGGCGGGGGCGGTTCTGGCTCGGCGGGCACTGGCAAAGGTGGCGCGCCGACACCGGCCTCCTGCGGACCAGCCCTGGGGTCGGATTCCGGCTGAGAGTCAGGCGGGGCGGGGTCGATTTCGAGTTCGAACATTGGGTGGGTGAACGCATAGCCCATGATCGAGTCGCGGCGGTGACTCTCATCGAGCGCCCCGGCCAGGGCCGAGTTGATCTGATCGTAGAGCGCGGGCGCTTTCAGCAAGGCGAGGGTCGCCCCGGCCAGAACCTGCGCGTCGTCGCCGAGATTCTTTACAGCCTGCACGTCACCGAGATTCTTCACGAATTTGCCCGCGATGATGGCCGTGACTCGTTCGTCGTCGCCATCCCAGGTTTCAATCTCCTGGATCGTGTGACCGTCGAACGCTTGCAGTGGGGCCGTGGCGATGAACGCCCCGACGCGGCGCGCGGCCGCCGTAAAATCATCCAGCCTAATGTTCAACTTCTCTATATCCACCCACCTATCACGCTCCACCTCGACGCGACCCTGAACGGGGAGGATAGTCCCATTGACCTGCCTCTTCGACAGTACCTCAAGATTCTTGACGTGCGCACGGCGGTCTCCGGGCGCGAGACTGGTCAGGTTTTTGACGACGCCGATGGCAACGTGCAGCCGGAGCACGGGGGGCGGGTGAATGCCGAGAGGTATAAGCGGCGACGACCTAATCAAACTAGCCCCCATCCCCGGCCGAATCGTGCGCAAGGCTTCGAGAAACATGCCCATATTGTAGGCAAAGGCCGGGCCGCTGTTGAGGAGCGCGTAGACGTCCGAGGCCACCTCATCAATCCAGTAGCTCCAGAGCAGGGCTTGGAGTTGATCCGGCTCAGGCTGCTTGCCGGGTGTCAGCGGCCCGCCACCGAAGAGCGTGCGCACGGCGCCGACCAACTCGGGGAGCAGGTCGGGGTCGGCATGCAGCACGTCGTGACCGGCCGTCTCATGCGCGACCGTGAGCCACGTGACCGGATGCGCTCGCAGGCGCTGCGGCAGACTGACGACCGAAAGCTCCGCGCCGCACAATTTCTTGACCATCTCGTCCGGGAACGTGAAAGGGCCGAAGCTCCCCGAGTGTTGAAACACAGCTAGCGGGGGCAACCCATCGGACGGCATTGGGAAATGCACGGCGTGTCTCTTTGCTGCGGATAAGAACGAGCGGTAGTAGTTCGAAACGACGGCGAGGAATTGCCGCAGTTGGCCGCGCACAGCGCTTTGCCTGTCGTGTTGATAGATGGCGCCGACCAGAGTTTCCGCATTGAAGGCCACGTTCGCCGGGTTGTCATCGCTGCGGAGTAGGTGCTGCACGGCGCTCGACAACGGCTCGACGTATGCCGGGCGGTAAGCCAGCGGCAAGTCATCGGCCGCGGCGGCGATCAGTTCGTTGAGCTTAGCCGCGTCGGGTTGTCCTGGAGACCAAGGAGGCGGATGGTCGCCCATCTCCAGAGGCTCAATCGCGACGAAACGCCGGACTACCTCGTCAACGTTCTCGCTTTTGATTTTCATACGCACCCCCTTGGGCAGCAGAGTGTTGTCAGAGCGTGTGCGGGGATTATATCCCAGGAAACAACCGGTTAGCGAAGCGGTCGTTAGGCAGGAAACGGTACAGGCATGTCAGGGCACTGCCGAACTGCACGCTGGTGAGTCAGGCGAGTTGCGAGCACGGGCGGCCTGACAAAAGGCGGAGACCGGCGCGGCCGAGGTCTTCTGCTGCGAGAGTAGGAATAACCCTCACGAAGAAGAGAGGACGGACGTGTCTTGGCAACGGAGTCATGGCGCTGTCTCCGGTAAAAGTAGCGGCTTGGCAGCTTCGCTTTTACCACAGACAGACTTCAAGCCTTCTTCTTTTCAACCCCTCAAAAATGATAGGTGGTCAGTCAAAAAAACCGTTGACTTCCATTTCGATCTGGCATAGATTTCCGCCCCTCGTTAAGTGACCTATAAGGACTGGTTCAAGAGAAGCTTCACGCCCTTCACGAACTCTTCCTGTCCAAACTCCGTGACAAAAATTCCTTCATCATCATTCGGTCGGCGCGTGAGATGACGGGAACTCGTAACCGATTCGACCAGCCGTTATCAGGAGCGTGCAGATGGCAGAAATCATTCAGGCAATATTCATCACTCCGCCAATCGTGATAGCCCGGCTCGGGGGCAGCACCACGCCACAGGAAGCCTTCAAGTGGGTGGACACACCTAACCCGCGCGGCGAAGGCGAGACGACCATCGCCCCGGACTGGTCACTGACCGTGCAGGCTGACGGAAGCGTCGAGCCGTTCATGCCAGAGGCGTTGCGATTCCGCGACGGCGCCCTGATCAGACCCGTCTGCCCGTTCTTAGAGCTGCGGGCACTGATGGGGGAACCCGGCAGCGCGCCGGCCACTTGGCGGGAGGAGTTGTTGACGCCCACCCTCCTGTCCGCGCACGGTGCGACACTCAACGACCTCGTCTTCCAGATCGACGCGCGGAACCTGAAGGCCGCCCGGCGGACAGCGAACCCGGCTGTAGGGTTCGGCACCTTCCCGCCACTTCAGGTTCGCGCCAGCGACAACACACAGACGCCCATCCTCGCCGTCAGCCCGCCGACGGGAACCGCAGCAGACCGCATGATTCCCCCCGGACGGAACATCCCGCTCGGCTCGTTCCAAGTGATGAGGAGCCGACAGCAGCCCGCTTCCGGCTCCGTCGACTGGGCTGAAGCTGTGAGAGTGGATGTCATACGCTGCCGCTTCACCCCGGCGCGCGGGCTCGTCTACGGGCCGCCGCAAACAGCGCAGCCCGTCACCCTCGACGAGGGAACCTTCGTGCCGGTAAGCGCAAACCGGGCTTTCCTGAATCCGAACGCCGGATGGGCGGGCTTCCCCATCGGAAGGGCGATAGACGCTCCGCCGGACACCTATGACGGAGCGGAGAATAGACCCGCACGGCTATCGCTCGGAGTCGTTGACGACACCTGCGAAGCGCGCATCGAGGTGAACCTGCGACTGCCGGGACCTCCGAACCGGACACTTACCGCAGCGGCCAACGTCTTCGTCGGGCCGCCGGACTACGCGCCCGACCGCCGACCGTTTCTCTCGCTGGCCGACGAGCTTAACGACCGGGCGGCCGATGTGGCCGCGAGAACCAACAACATGTCGGCGGAAGATCGCGACACCTGGGTGGAAGACCTTTTCGAGCGCATCTACGAGACGACTTCTTTGCTCAACCTCGACCGACAGCGCAACAATAGAGCCATTACGCTGACGGGCGATCAGCTACGCCCCGCCGCCATCCCGAATGACAGAACCACCGAGCCAACAAAGGCGATGGGCGGCCGCGACCGGCTGCGCGAGCCGCTGTTCCCTCAGCCAGCGCCGGGGCCGAACATCAGGCTGCCCCTGACGGAACATGCACAGATGCGCCACCGCGCGCTCTCCGACCTTGACGCCCTGCGCGGCTTCGTGGCGCAGCACCCAGGGCGGTTGGCTACGCTCGTACGGAAGCCTTTCGAGTCGGCTCAGGGCGAGAGCCCCGAAGGGATAGGAATCACCAACATGCAGATGCCCCCGTTCATGCGCAACTCGAACGCGGGGCCGCTGACGCTGGCGGCGTGGCAGTACGACCTGTTGATGGCGTGGGTGCGCTCCATCGAGAACCCGCCGCCACCGCCGCCGTTTTTGCCGCTCGCCGACGCGGAACCGGCGCCAAAGCCGATGTCTGAGGCGGCCGCGGCGAGGCGTGCCGAGGTGCTCGCGCGAATCGCGGCGGAGGATCAGCAGTGAACGCGCCGGACAGCGCAGTGATGATGAAAGCGGTCGAAATCATACCCGCCGACGAAGCGGCCCCGCTCTATAAGAGGTTCAGCTCGCCGCGCGGCGAGCACTTGCTGGTCGTGCCTCATACGAGAATCTTCGACCTGCCGGATGGCCTCACGGCGGGCGAGGGACACGACCGCCCAACCTCCGAAATGCTCGACGCGCTGGCCGCAGCCCTCGCGCTACCGGCAACCGGCGAGGTGCCGCTCGATTATGTCGTGCAGCCGCCGCCGCAGAGCATTTCGCTGAATGTCAGTTCGAGTTGCAACCTCTCTTGCTCCTACTGCTACGCGGCGCGCGGCTCTTTCGAGGGCGCACAGCCCGATGCGATGACGTGGGAAGTGGCGCGCGTGGCGATAGACAGGCTGCTCGGCGAGGCCGACCCGGCGGCAGCGGTCACGGTCGGCTTCCTCGGCGGCGAGCCTTTCGTCAACCGTCGTCTGGTTCATCGTGCGGTCGAGTACGCGGCCGCCGAGGGCGAGAGACGCGGGCTGGCCGTGGGGTTTTCGGTAACGACGAACGGGACACTGCTGCGCGAGGAGGATGTTGAGCTGTTGAGGCGGCATCGCTTCGCCGTGACGGTGAGCGTGGACGGCGGCCCGCGGCTCCAGAATCTGCAAAGGCCCTTGCATGTGAACCAAGGGGGCAGCTATGCACTCCTGCACGAAGCGACTCGCTCGCTCCTGGCCGCGCCGGGGCGGGCGAAGGTGGCCGCGCGCGCGACGGTCACACGCTTCGATCTCAACCTCCGCGAACGCTTCGATGCGATTCTTTCAATGGGCTTCCCGGAGGTCGGCTTCGCCCCGCTCCGCTCGGCCGGGGGCGCGGCCGGCGCGCTTGAAGACGAGGATTGGCCGGCGTACCTCGGCGCAATCATCCGGGCGGCCGAGCCTGAGATGGAACGCGCGTGCGAAGGCGGCACCGTCAGGCTGACTAACTTGGCCGTCGCGCTCAAGCAGCTCTACCGCGGCGCGAGTTCCCCGTACCCGTGCGGAGCCGGTGGCGGTTACTTTTCGGTCGCCGCCGACGGACGCTGGTACGCCTGCCACCGCGCCGTCGGCTCCGAGCCATACCGACTCGGCGACAGCAGCACCGGCATCGAGCCCGCGCGGCGTCGGGAATTTCTTGTCGCCCGCCACGTCCACTCGCAATCGGCCTGTCGCCAGTGCTGGGCGAGATACCTGTGCTCGGGGGGCTGTCATCAGGAAGCTACTCACAGAACCGAATCGGCCTGCGGCTTCATCCGCGGCTGGTTGGAATTTTGCTTGGCGGCCTACTGCGAGCTAGCCGAGCGCAACCCGAATTACTTCAACCCTGAAGCAATCGCTCACGAGAGGGATGTGCATGAGTGATAAAGACATCGTCAAGCTCCTGCCGCGAAACGTCGCGGCCTTACGGCGCGGCCAGACGGAGAAGGATGGCGCGACGCTGGTGGTCGGCAACCCCGTCTCGGTGCGTCTGGAATCCGGCGTCGGCAACTGCTTCCCCGGCCTCGAATGCGACCTTCGGAATTTGGAGAGGCGCTTCTTCCCTTTCCTTACGGTGGACGTGATAGGCAGTTTGATCAGGGTCGCCTCCGTGGACACGGCGGGAGTTCAGGCCGCGGCCGCTGCTGGACAGCTCTCGGCGGCCGCCGTCGCAGTCTATCAACAGCTTGCCGCCGACCTGACGGCCAACCCGCCGTGGCTCATCATCCAGATACGCGGCACGTTCGGGCCGCTCGGAGTGCTCGACGTGACGGTGGCGAATCTCCAGGTGCCGAGCACAGGCGCGAACCGCCTGCCGCCCGACGCGTGGACTGCCGTCCGCCTGTTGACCGAGGGAACCGAAGTCCTGATCACCCTGCGGCGCAACAACCTGACGCGCACACTGACGGGGAACCGCGCGCGTTACCTCGACGACAACGGCGCGCTCGCCAAGATGTTTCTGCCCGGCGAGCTGACGCAGTCGTTGTGCAGCCCTTGGACGCACGACTTCCGCGACTGCGGATGCTTCTACTGGGCCTCGAACCACCCGGACATCGCGCTGCCGCCCTTGCCGACGCCAACGCCGGACGTGGCCGCTGTCAACACGAGCGTGCCGTGGCAGCGAGCCGAGCGCACGCTGACCGACTTCCCGCCTGCGCCCGCAACCCCTAACGGTGGGTCGCGCGAGATGGCATATTACGAGATCAACACCACTTGGCAGAGTCTGAACTTCGTGGCCGAGGGGCGCGAGTTCTCAGGCCCTTACGAGCCGGGCAAGTTCAAGGGCGATAAATTCCCTACCAGAGCCGAACTCGTGACGAATCTGCGGTACGCGGCGGGCGTCGAGCTGGCCGTGATTCACGAGTACCTGACGGCCGCCTATTCTCTGAGAGTGACGGGGCTGTCCGGCGCCCTTGGACGCAACGTGACGGCCGCCCGCGCAGAGTTGATCAGGGTCGCCGCGAGCGAGATGCGACACCTGCGCGCCGTCAACGACGTGCTACTGACGTTGGCGAGAGCCGACAACGTCCCGACCGCCGACTTCATACCCGCGCTGCGCGTGGCCGCACGCATCCCCGACTCACAGCCCGGCACGTTCCGCGACGTGCTGGCGCGGCCGGCAACGCCCCAGGCTATTCAGGATTTCATAGAACTTGAGCGCCCCTCGGTTTCAGTGGACGGCCTTTACTCGCGCATCCTCGCCACCCTGGAGGACGAGCAAAACAACGAGATGAGTCAGACCATCCGCTCGATCATGGCAGAGGGTGAGAACCACTTCGAGACCTTTGAGTTCATTCAGGAATGGCTCGGCCAGCACAGCCCGAACCAATACCTGCTCGCCCTCGACCTGGCGCCACCGCCCGCCGACAACCCTCTGCACGCGACGCTCCAGCAGCGATACAGGGCGCTGCTCGAAAGGCTCTTTGCCGGCTACAAGCTTGGGATTCCGGCCGGGGCTGTCAACATCAACGCCGCGCGCCAGGCGATGCTCGGCAACGGCGGCCTCGAAGGCGCGGCGGCGGCGGTCGCCGCCGCCGGTTTCCTCGTCGTCTTCGACCGCGTCAACGACCCGCGCTTTGAACCCGTGAACAACCCTTGAGGAAATCCCCGTGCCGACTCACGATTGTCAGGTCGCGGTCTTCGGCTCCGGGCCGGTCGGGATGGTGGCCGCGCTCGAATTATCAAAGCGTCAACGGACGGCGCTCATCACGTGCGGCCTGCCTTCTGCGGATGAAGCCACGAGGGTCGAGGCCGTGCCCGCGTCGCTGCTCGCCCTTCTCGTGGAGTATGGAATTCACCCCGGAAAGGTCGGTGTCGAGCGTCTGTACGAGACGCGTCTGGTCGCGTGGGCGAGCGACGAATGCGTAGAGAGCGCCAGCCCCGCGTCCGCACACGTAGAGCGGCCTGCGCTAGACCTCGCCCTCCTCGACGCGCTTACGGCCACGCGGAGGGTTGAGGTGATTACGCGCCCGCCTTCGGCATGCCCCGACGATTTAGCCCGCCTGCGTGGTCGGGGCGTGCGGCTGATTGATGCCACGGGACGGAAGGCCGTGACGGCCGCAGTAAAGCGACACGCCGCCCGACCTTGGGCTGCGCGAACCTTCATCGCGGCCAAACGGGATTGCGCCGCCGGCGGCGAACTGAGGGTCGCTGCCCTGCCGGACGGTTACGCCTACCGGCTCGGGTCGGCCGCCCACCTCGTGCTCGGCGTCGTCGGCAGAGGTAAGGCGCTGGCAGGGGGAGCGGCGGCGCTCGAAGTATATCTGAGCGAGCACGGGGCCGGATGGATTCTGGCGGGGCTCATGCCCCTCTCCGACATGACACCCGGAAGGATTGCGCCGGCCTCCGTGCAGTGGACGGAAGGAGGCGACGCTCGCCGCATCGGTGACGCCGCGCTGGCCCGCGACGCTTTATCCTCGCAAGGGCTAGCCGCGGGAATTTCGGAGGCTCTCTACGCCGCCGCTGTCGTAGACGAGAGCGGCGAAGTTCTGCTCTCCATCAGGCAGCGTGAGCAGAGAGCGGCGCACCTCCGGTCGCTGGCGCACTCGATAGCCACCTGCCGCTTCCGCACCGGGGAAGTCTGGCAGGAGTATGAGATGTTCGTCGCCCGATACCTGACCCGCGAACGGCCGCAGCCGCGCGTCGCACTTCGCGTCGGCACCTTACAAAGTCATCCCTGAAAACGTTCGCGGACGCCGTAGGCCCGCGTAACCCGTTTCCCATTGCCGGACACACACCTGTGGAGGAACAAATATGGCACGACGTTTAGGACACGGTGAAACTATCACCACCGATCAATTCCAAACCGCGCGCGAGGACATCGCCAGCAGCATCGCCAATATCCCGCTGGCCTTCGCCGCCACGCAGACTGTCGACCTGAAGGACTTCGACTTCATGTTCCCCAAGCTGCAGAACAACCCCAACAACCTGCTGCCGGAGTCGTCCACCACCCCGGCCGACCTCGCGCGCCTCGGCAAGACGATGGTGGACTCGGTCGGCAACGACGCGGCCGGCGACTCGACCGTACCGGCCATCCTTACCTACTTCGGGCAGTTCCTCGACCACGACATCACGCTGGAGATGACCTCGGCTAACTTGCCGACGCTGACGAGCCCGAGCCTGACGCCGATGCCGCTCGACGAGATACGCAACAACATCCGCAACTTGCGCACGGCCTCGCTCGACCTCGACAGCCTCTACGACGCGCCCGCGCCGCGCGACGGCAACAAGATGCGGCTCGGCGTCGTTACCTCCCTGAACGGCACGCAGCCTCCACTCAAGCGCCCCAAGGGGAAGGACGACTTCAACGACCTGCCGCGCGATCCGCGCAGCACCGTCCCGGAGGCCGACCGCGCCGCCCAGATCGGCGACCCGCGCAACGACGAGAACACCATCGTCGCGCAGCTCCACCTCGCCTTCCTGCGCGCGCACAACGCGATTGTCGATCAGGTCGGCTCGTTCACCGACGCGCGCCGCCTCCTGCGCCAGCACTACCAGCATATCGTCATCAACGACTTCCTGATGCAGGTCGCGGACAAGAAGATCGTGCGCGACGTGCTCAAGAAGGGGGGGCAGTTCTACGACGGGCTCGCCGAGCCCTTCTTCATGCCCCTCGAATTCGCCGTCGCCGCCTACCGCTTCGGCCACACGATGGTGCGGCTCGACTACGACTTCAACCTGAACTTCAACACCAGCGGCAAGGCCGGCACCTTCCCGGCGACCGTCGATCTGCTCTTCAGCTTCACGGCGCTCCAAGGGCAGTTCGACCCCGGCGGGGGCACCAGCCCCGAGTCCGGCACCGACACGCTGCCGGATAACTGGATCATCGAGTGGGAGCGATTCGTCGGCGCGGGCAACACCAACCCCGCCCGACTCTTCGACACGAAACTCGTCAACCCACTCTTCAGCCTGAAGACGGCCACTGGCGCGGTGGAGCAGGGACTCGGGGCTATGCTGGCGGTGCGCAACCTGCTGCGTGGTTACAGACTGCGGATGCCGACCGGTCAGGCGGTTGCCAAGGCGATGAAGATCACGCCGCTGACGCCCGCGCAGTTGGAGGCGGTCGCCTCGACGGTGACGCCGCCGTCGGGCGGCGAGAGCCAGTTGGACGTGCTCCGCAGCAGCGGGTTCTCCAAGCGCACGCCGCTCTGGTACTACGTCCTCGCCGAGGCCGCCCACCACACCGGCGGCAAGAGCCTGGGGCCGGTCGGCAGCACCATCATCGCCGAAGTCCTCATCGGCCTGATACGCCGCAGTGACGACTCAATCCTGCGCACGAAGAACTGGAAGCCGACCCTGCCCAGCGCGAAGAATAACGACTTCACCCTCGCGGATTTGTTAAGACTCGCCAAGGTACTCTGAGCGGAGTCCGGCGCGGACGGTCGCGCCCAGCGCACGCACATGCGTACCGCGCCCTGCCGTCGGCCTTTACGGCGGCGGCAGGGTCTAACTTTTGCCGCCCCGCCTCTGACTCGCGCGGGCACTTGATGTCTGCGTCGTCTGGGCACGGCGCGGGGAGTATTCGATGAGTGCAACAAAAGGCGCATGGGGAACTGTCTTCTCACTTCCCAACGCCGGTATCCACACTTCGGTCTTGCCGAATGGTCTCGTCTTGATGTGGGGCAGGCGGGACAAGCCTACGGATTCGCTCGACGACAACAAGTGCACCCCTTTCCTCTGGAACCCGAAGAACGGGAGCGTGACGAACACTCCGCAGCCGAAACTGACGAACGGCGAGACAGTGAACCTGTTCTGTTCGGGGCACGCCTTCCTCCCGGACGGCCGCCTTCTGGTCGCCGGGGGCCACATCCGTGACGGCGAGGGTGCGAACCAGGCGTCACTCTACGACTGGGCCAGCAATACCTGGACAGCCACCGCCCCGATGAACGCCGGGCGGTGGTATCCGACGCTCACCACGCTGCCCGATGGCGGGGTGCTCGTCCTCTCCGGCAGCTTCCTGGCGGCTAGCGGCGAGATTGTCATCAACGACCTCTTACAGGTGTGGAGGGGGGGCAGATGGTTGCCCATCATCAACACGGTCGGCGCGCCCCTCAACTTCATCGGCCTGCCGCTCTACCCACGCATGCACTTAGCCTCTGACGGCCGGGTTCTAATGTCAGGCACCAACGCCCGGACTTTCAGGTTGAAAAGCGCCGAGCCGGGCGAGTGGACTGAGGTCGGCTTCCGCGAGATGGGCGCGCGCGACTATTGCCCGGCCGTCATGTACGACGTGGACAAAGTTATCTACATAGGCGGTGGTAACGACGAAGGCACTCAAAAGCCCACCGCTGAGGCCGAGGTCATTGACCTTAGCCAAATCCCGCCCCGCTGGCGCAAGACCGCCCCCATGCGATTCCCCCGCCGCCAGCATAACGCCACCCTCCTGCCTGACGGCACAGTCCTTGTAACCGGAGGTACCCGCGGCAGTGGCTTCAACGACCTGAGCCTGGGTCAGCCCGTCCACGTCGCAGAGCTATGGAATCCGGCGACAGAAACTTGGACAGAGTTGGCGGCCGAGCAGGTAGACCGCTGCTATCACGCAACAACCGTGCTCCTGCCGGACGCGCGCGTGCTCAGCGTAGGCGGCGGCGAGTTCCGCCCAGACAATGCCAACGAGAATGACCCGAAGGACACCCACCGCAACGGTCAGGTCTTCTCTCCCCCGTACCTTTTTAAGGGGGCTCGCCCCGTCATCGAGGCCGTCCCGACTTCCGTGCTCTACGGCCAGACGTTCGAAGTAAGCACGTCACAAGCTGCCACGATAGGCAAGGTTAGTTTGGTGCGCCTGCCTTCCGTCACGCACTCGTTCGACCAGAACCAGCGCATAAACTTCTTACAATTTCAGGAGGGCGCCGGGAAGCTCAAGGTTACAGCCCCCGACTCTCCGAACGCCTGCCCACCCGGACACTACATGTTGTTCATCCTGAGCAAAGGCGGCGTCCCCTCGGTCGCGAAAATCATCGGGATACAACAGCCGGTCACTGCCCCGCCGTCGCCGGTGCTGGGTTTCGCGTCCACGACGGAAGAGTCGGAGTTGGTGCCGCTGACCCGCAACGCTTCCGAGGCACACGCGCAGGTTTTGGTTCGCCGTGATGCCGTAGTCGAGGCGGCCAAGGGGACAGCCGTGGTCGTCGGCATTACGGGGACGTGTCCATACGGAATCGCCGCTTGTTGGGGAGGCGCTTATGAGGCGCTGGGTCGTCTTGAAGCTGTTGACATGGTGAACCCTATCCCTAACGCGTCTGATTCGACGGCCGAAGTTTTTTTGAAGGACGAACGTCTGCCGGCATTGGACAAGTGGGATGAACAGTTCAGGGCTGCTGTTAATGGGACTTACATACTCCGGGGCGTCGAGGTCACGTTGCGCGGCCATCTGGAAGAACGTGCGGGGGAGCTATTCCTGCTCGGTGCAGGGCAGCGGCCGATAGTCGCGTTGGTACCTCTAGCGGCCGAAGACAAGGTTCAGTGGCATCAGCCGCCCGGAGAAAGCAAACCACTCGAAGAGGGTGAGGCCGTCGCTTACGAAAGGTTGTCCGCCGTCTTCAAAGACTTTGCGGCAGGCCAGGAGGTCACTATCACCGGCCCGCTCAAACAGTCCGGCGAAGGATACAAGTTACAAGTTCGTCTCTTTATGGTTTGAAAGGCAACCGCATGGCAGTGTTGCAAAAAATATTTTCGCTACAATTAGTTGTGCCGTCGGACATGCCTTGACCTCAATATATTCGGTCAGTAATTTTTTGCAGCACTACCGCGCGGAGCCGGAACTGATTTGCGAGGACAAGCGAGGTTCATAAAATCCGCTATTCGGAGTAGCCGCCTGGCGAAGGCACTAGAAGTACTTCCGCGCTTGTAAATAATTTTCGCAACCCAATCACAAATCCCACTCTTATTTACCTTTATATCTTTGCAGTGCTTGGAACCGCATCTCATTATCCGAGCAACGATATCGAACCAGTCTCAACCCGATGTTTCGGCGATTCTCCTCGTTCTTCGTTTTAAAGCCGCGAATGAATCTAGGTGAAGCTAGATGTGCGTTTGTCTGGTAACACCCACCGGCAAGGCGAAAATCTTTTGGAAATCTCCCACCATCCGAACTTCGAACAATCTCATGTACATTCCCAAAACAATCATCCACACCGAACCGGGAGACGCCAAGTGGATAAGTGCTAACCGGGTGTAATCTGGAACGCTTTCCGAAGTCGAAATTAGCATACAGCGGGGTGAGAGAATCAGTACCCCAAGGATACGGTTGGTTTTCACAGCCAGCGAGAGCTATCCATTCGCAGATAGTTGGGACATCCCATTCGAAATTCTCATCCGGCTCATACTATCTGCAAAGATTAACAATTGATTGAACCTCAGCGGTGAAGGAGTTAAATATATCATGGCCTTCATCCGAGACTACTTTGAACAGGTATGGAAATGCAGGATTCTCCCCGGCCATTCTTGGAAGCACGCCAGTGAGGGAAGAGTACTCGGAAACGGTGAGCGGATAAATCATCGCTTCAAATTCATAATTGCAGACCTTGCTCTCAATAATGGGAACCAGTTGGAGGGTAAATGGAGGAATGTCTTCAATACTGCGGGTAGCTATGTTGTACCCAATACCAACGAGAATTTTCAGTTTTTCTAGAAAGATTGGAGTTTCATTATTATCCAACTTCGCGTCGTAAACTTTCAAGTGCTCTACAATCTCACGTACCGAAAGCACATCTGATTTAAGATTGTCATATAAAAAATTGATAAAAGGGTATAGAAAGTCTGACTTCCTTTTGGCGGCACTAAAGGCCGCATTTGTAATGTTGCTCAAAAGGCCGTAGCGATATTGTTCACTTGTACTATCGCAATACCGCTCGAAAATATAGGCCCACACTTGGGAGCTTTAGGGTGATTCTCAAGGGGCTTGCCCGACGGCATTGAGAGCCGCCGAAGAGAGCGTCAGTTCCTTCTGAGACTCAGCCGCACGCTGAGCCATTTGCAGCGCCGACTGATAGCCTACCTCTGCGCCCTCAACTGAGTGTCCACCGCCCGTCGCGCCGCTTAACAGATGAAGCGTGCAGAGAGCGCACTTTAGAGACGCGCAAAGAGTGGAGCAGTATCACAACCATTAGCACATGATGTTGATAGAAGGGGGCGGTGCTACGAGGGTCAAACTGCCTTGAAGCAATTTCTCCCCCTTCAAAGAGTTCCGGTGTGAAAACGTCTGAAGTCGGGGGTCACGACCTACATCAGGTGGGCTTGTTGAGCAAAAACGGCTTGAATGATGGCACTTGATGGGCTGAATAGCCGATCACATTTTTCGTAAAATAAGCGTTCACGTTCAGTTACATCTTATACCGGCGTCCGATAATCTTATGCAACAAATATTGGCATGTTTGATATGATGTTACATAAGAAATCATCTTTCTGGATTCTTACTTAGTTGGTCGTTATATCGGCACTTAAACTCGAGTGAACTTGATAAAAATCAAACAGGCGGTGCGGAAGCTATCTCTCGCTCAACTGAAGAGACTCGACGAGTGGCTGCATGAGGTCATCCTCAAGGCCGATGAATCTGCTCAGGCCGAGCGGATTCCGACGCGCAAGCAGATTGTCGACGACCACACCGTCGAGAACAAGACTTACAGGCTGGAGGTGATTCGCTGCGGGAAAGAAACTTGTAAGTGCGCGCGCGGCAAGCCGCACGGGCCTTACTGGTACAGCTACACGCGTGTTCAGGGCAAAATTATATCCCAATACGTCGGTAAGAAACTGCCGCGCGAAGTCGAGAAGTCACTTAATAAAGGGATGAAGTTATAGATCGAAGTACTGCAGGCCGTTAGGATAACTATAGAGATTATCTCCCTCCGGCTATGCGACTTTCGCCTGATAATCAATGTTACGTTACGACGGGTCTCTCTCAGAAGGTGATCGCGGAAGGAAGTGTTGGGAGATTTCCACTCCCAGAGAGGAACCATTAGCCTCAAACTCCTGGAATCTCTTATCTGCTTCCTGTAGAAACTCAATTGTGTTTTGGCTCTTCAACCATATATCCAGTTTGTTTCCCTTAATGGTCGCCTCATACTTTTCCATCATTAACCGCCTCTCCTCGACGGACGTGACGGAGATCAGAGGGTTGATGACGGGGCATTCCAAATAGCCTCCATTCTTGATAGGCATCCGGTAGGGATCAATCACGAATGGTATAGTTGACATCACCGGAATCAAGAATTTGAAAAATTCATCCACGGCCTCACGGCCGCCTAATTTTATGAGGTGCTGCATGAGTATATTGCTCTCTAACGCATCCTCGTTTTTCTTTATCTTTTCCTTTAATGACTGGTCATCAATATTTGTAGAGTCGGCGAAGAACTCCCTGCTCTTCCTGTGCCACGTGGCCGCGCTCGGGTGGAGCCAGACGAAGGCGCCCTCCGCCAGATTCATGCAAACAGCCGCTTCATCTACTGCCGGGCCTACGTTGCCTGAATAGAGGCCCCGAGCTTTGAAAATTTTTGCAGCAACAAGGCCGGGTCGGTTCGCTTCCAGATCCCCTTAAAGCCAAGACAATCGATTAAAACGAAGGCACCTTCCTGCATATATTCAACCTTTCTTGAGGACCTGCCTGCAACCAGGAGCTAATTGAGCGTAACTAATTCTGTTGGTCAATATGCCGGAACCTCTCCTTGCTCAAGCGGCATGATCTCGTGAGTTCTCCAGTACGCATCCCTGCAAGATTTGGTTATCGGACGTAACCTGCTGCCATTTATAAATCGCGTAAGGACTGGTCAATTTGTCAACGCAATGAGTCGGCTCAAGGCAGCGGCGAGACTCTGGCCGAAGGAGGATCAACTGGGTGACTATCATCTGCGGCGGTCATGCTGTTGCAAGCGAGGAGCGAATTCCGTCAAACACCCGATTTAGCCCTAGCCGCCCGCAGAAATCGTTCACAAACTTCACAGATGACTCGACCGCCCACTTCGCACACCCATGACTCATGCACTGCTCCGGGAAGAAAGGTATCCTGCTGCCCGTCAGCGGGTTGAGTGGAAACCGCCCCTGCAGGTTCTGTTCGAGTCTTTTGGAGCTGGACGAATCTCGCGCTGTGTATTCGGGCTCGTAATGCACTAGTGCGTTGCGTAGCCTTATCAGTAGTCGGACATCTTGGTAAGGAGCCGCCCCCTTGTCGAACTCTTTCTTATCCGCAAGCGCCAAGGCGATCTGGTATTTATCCAGAATTGATTACGAGGCAGTCTTAGGCACACCGAGCGCCCACATCCTCCTTAGCAGGAAAATCACGGGTAGTGTTGCAAAATTTATTTTAGACCGCAGAAGGTCACAAGCGACTTTTCATCAGGCGGCAATCTGAAAGAGCGAAGCGACGAACTTCGCCTGCCCTTGCCCATCGCTTCCGGCTAATCTTTTGACCTGTCCTTTTCTTAGCATGTTCACGGCTTCAATACCCTCGATAGTTCGCTCCGCTGTGTGAAAGTGCTTGAAGCACTGTGACGCGTGTACCTTCTTTTTGACAAAACGGTGGTCTTGCTCAATCACGTTATTGAGATATTTCACGCGTCGCAGCTTACAGTCCGGTGGCACAATTCGTTCGGCTTGTGAAGTAGAGAATGCTTCAGGATAAGCTGCGTTCTTATTTACAGAGATCGAGAATGGCAATCTCCGATGCTCAGCTCGCATCAACTTCTTAAAAAAGCGTTTTGCCGCAGAAACATCACGCTTCACACTGAGCATGAACTCAATGGTTTGTCCTTCTTTGTCCACGGTACGATACAGATGTTTACACGATTTCCCAACCTTGATGTAGATCTCATCTACGCGATAGGACGTGCCACTCATCTTCAAATGAGGGCGGATTCTCTTGTTGATTTCAGGGGCATATCTTTGCACCCAACGAAACACAGTGGAGTGATCTACATCTACGCCGCGCTCACGCATCATCTCTTCCAAGTCTCGATAAGAAAGTTGAAAGCCGCAGTACCATCGGACGCACAAGAGGATGAGTTCTGGCGAGTAGTGGCGCCACTTAAAAAGCGCGGAATTATGCTTCATGAATAGCCCTAATGAGATGAGTTGAGAGAACCTGACGGTTAGATGATATCTGAAAGACTATTCTTGCAACACTACCGTCGGGTGCATGCCGTTGTTAGGCGCGCACGAAGTGAAACGAAGCCTTAGAAAGGTTAAGGCTTCGCTATCTGCCCGTCTACATACTCTTTCCCCTGTTTTAGCTCTTCCACGCTTTTTAGGGCCCAACCGCTTTCAGTTTTCACCCACGTGTCCCGATGCGTTGTACCTTTGCTGACTACCGTGCGCTCCTGCCCTTGCGCGTCTGTAACTACCCTTGAGAAGTCTTGAGTAGTAATTGCGACAGCTACGTCACCTGTAACCGTTATGTTCTTTATCCCAATCTTCAGGTAATTCAACCTCTTGATACGCTCCATACGCTGTTTGACGCCAGCCTCTACCTGCTCACGAGTCGCGACGTTGCCGCTGAGCGACCTTCCCGTAAAATCGGGCGTCTTGTTCTCCATAAAAGCCTTGATGTCTTTGTTCTTATAAGCCTCAGCCACCTTCGCATACTTTGCTTCCAGCTCTCTTCGGACGACGTGCCTGGTTCGATTTTGGGCGTGAGCCGAAGATAGAACCGCGATGAGGATGAGGATGGACGCTAGAGTAGACTGTTGTGTTTGCATTTCTATTCTCCGCAAAGGTTCTACTTTAAGAGCAATCAACTTCCCACGTGTTGAGTTGAAGGCCAGTTGTGACGCTAGCGCCCGACGCTGCGGCTAAGCTGCCGCCTGCTGCCTTAGAATTTAAGAGCTGCGCCATTGGCGGTCAGCTTCAGCCACTTGTTCGGCTGCGCTCGGGTTCGACAGCCAGCCCTTTCGGAAAACCCTTCAACCTCTGCCCAGTAGCGTTCTCCCGAATGTGCCACGATTCTTCATCTGTTGGATCGGCCACGAATGTTTTGACCCAATAATCTCCTTCGAAAAATATATGCAGGTCGAAGGTGCGCGGCTCAACCACAACGGATTCAATCTTCTTTCCTTCAAGCAAGCGTAACGGCCCAGCTAAGCGGTGAAAGGCTTCATCATTTTCGGATTCACCATCCATCTGCGCTTGCCGTGAACCGAGCAAGACCCCTTCCGCTCCGCATAAGTGCCACGTCGGTTCAAACCAAATGGTTACGCTTTTCTTGTCCCCTGGCTCACACTCAACGTAGATGAGTAGAGAATTGGCGGCAAGGCACATGTACTCAACCACGTGACCTTCCAAACTGCCACGTAGATGTTCAAGATATTCTGTTGCTTCCATTTAACATCCAAGATTCCACGCCGCCGAACGCTCGGCATCAACCGTCCGCACACAACTTTGCAGGCTTTCAATCTTGCGGATGACATCCACGCTAACTCGGGTCGGGTGCATGCCATTGTTAGGTTTCGCCCCTCATTTCTTTTTCTCGCGTTTCTCTACCAGGCAATCACATTCAATACCAACGAGGTAAGAGCGACCGCGCACCGTGACATATTTTTTCGCCCGCACTTTATTCGTATATTGGTCGTAGGTCACTTCCGTTATGGAACTCTCCCCAGCGGATGCGCTGATTGCATCGGGCTTCGCCTTATTAGTGACTGTTACGCCGATAAGCATGGACCCGCTATGTACCTCGAACTCTCCATACGGATGTGAAGCCATTGACTCATCCGTGTAATAAACGCTCGCCGTGATTACGAGTTTACTGCCTGGAAACGGGTAATGCTTTGTCGTAAGCCTTTCCTCACCGATGATGGGGTAGAACTCAGGGAAGAGGGTCTGCCCCACAGATAAAGCCTTAGCGTCCGCCTCTTCATTACCCGTTTCGCGGAAACTTTCCAATGTCTTCTGTGATTGGGAGTGTCTAAATCAAAGTTGTATTGTAAGCTGTGTGGATGAGCCAATGTCCGCACTGCGATGCAATCGAACACCAAAGCACTTATGGGCGCACGCTGCGCGGCAGCCAGCGTTATAAGTGTCGAGCGTGTGCTCGCGT
>DATCWB010000534.1:0-9079 GCA_036566625.1 Pyrinomonadaceae bacterium | reverse complement strand
GGAATCCGTCTACGACGTGCGAGCCGATAGCGCCGAGCGCGCCGCCGCCCATCGAAGCGTCCGACCACCAATCCCACGCGCGCCCCGCGCCCGCGCGCGAGTCCGCGCGATAAATCAATAAAGCGTGCCGGACGCGGCCGATCTCGCCCGACAGCAGCAACTCGCGCATCCTCTGCCGCCCTTCCAGAAAACGCAGTTCGTGATCGATGAGCGCGAACGCGCCCGCCGCGCCCGCCGCGCGCACCATCTCCGCCGTCTCCGACGCGTTCATCGCCATCGGCTTTTCGCAGAGCACGGCCTTGCCGCGCACGAGAGCATGAAGCGTCATCTCAAGGTGCGTCGAGGGCGGCGTCACGATGCTGACCAGATCAACGTCCGCGCGCTCGACGACTTCGCGCCAGTCACGTCCGACGAACGGAATCTCGAACTCGCGCGCCACCGCCTCGGCGCGTTCGCGGCGCGCGCTGGCAATCGCCACGACCCGCGCGCCCGCCACCGCGCGAAAGCCCGGTATCTGCGTCGAACGCGCGAAACCCGACCCGATGATGCCGATGCCGATAGAGTTTCTGTTAGTCAACACCTGTCTCCCGCGACGAAAGCTATTTTTGCAATGGACTCTAAACTCCGGTGAACGCGGCGGTCAATGAAAAACGGAGAGGCCGGGCGCGCACGAGCCCAATCTCTCCGTTCTCAATCGCGGCCGAATTCGCTCTCGCGGCTACTTGCCGAAGCGCAGGCGGTATTCGGTCGAGTTCATGAAACCGTTGACCATCACGCGGTAGCCGTCGGCGCGGTTGATGACTTCCAGCCACGCATCGTAGCCGGACTGTTCGGGCGCGCGGCGCAGATAACCGTAGTATTGCATCGCGACGAACGCGCCGTTGTATTCCGCCGCGTCTACCTCGCGGCTCTGCACGATGGCGCGCAAGACCTGCGCTCTGGTCATGCGCTGTGCGTCGAGCGCGGCGACGAGTTCGTCGCGCGTGAGGCGCACGAGTGCGTCGCCGTCGAAGTTGGCCGGGTCGTTGGTGTTGATGGCCGTCAGCCCGTAACGAGCGAGGAGCGTATCGGCGAAACCGGCGTTGGTGCGCTCGCCGTGGACGGTCTGAAAATCCGTACGCAGCACCCACGCGTCGGTGAAGGCGCGACGCTTGGCGTAGACCTCTTCGGCCGTCTGCCCCGTGACGCGGCGCATGTCGGTGACAAACTCGGCGTAGCTCGGCTGCCGGTTGAAGGTCACGCGGTAGAAGCGATAGACGAAGTAGCCCTTCAACTCGAACTCCGCCGAACGGAAGAACGACGAGCTGACGATGTTGCGGTCGCACTGCGCCGAAAGGCTGTTCGCATCGTTGTTGAAGGCGTCGGCGCAGCGGCTGAGCACTCCCGTCCACGCGGCCAGCCCGTCCGCATCCGGTTCGCGCGAGAGGAAGTCGAGATAGTGCTGGCGGACGAAGAAGGCGTGCTCGTCAACGGGGTTCGCCTGGTTGGCCGCGTCGTTGTCCGTGATGGAGAGGACGGCGGAGGACTGCGCGCCGAGCGGCGCGCCCAGAGCCGAGGTGAGACTCAGGTTGACGAACTCTCCCGGCTCGACATGGCCGTCGTCCACGAGCGGGATGGTGAAAGTCTTCGTCGTCTCGCCGGGCGCGAAGAGGAGCGTGTCGAATGTGGTGGCGTAGTCACAGCGCGCGAAGGCCGCGCCGCCGCTCGCGCTGTTGTCGTCGCAGCGGATGGCGCGCGAGTCGTCAAGCGTGAGGTAGTTGACGGTGGCCGGTGCGGTCGTCGCGCCCGAGCGCGTGACGGTGATGGTCGCGCGGCCGTCGCCTTCGCTCGCCGTGAAACTCGGCGTGGCGAACTGTATGAACGAATGGTCGTCGTCAACAATCGTGACCAGGTTGCTTCCGATGGTGAGGCTGGCGTTGACGAGGTTCGAGAAGTTGATCGAGAACCGCTCATCGCCCTCGTCGGCCGTGTCGCCCTTGATCTGTAAGGGAATGGTTTTCTCCAACTCGCCGGGTTGGAAGGTGAGCGTGCCGGAGGCGGCAACGTAGTCCGAGTTAACATTGGCGGTGCCATCGTCCGTCGCGTAGTTTACGGATATGGTTTCGACCGACAGGTGCGACAGCCGCACGACGAACTGCGCGTTAGTCGTGCCGGAGTCGCCTTCAGGCACGGCCATGCTGACGGGGGCGATGGTCGGACGGCCTTTGCTATCCTGAATGGTGAGAGTGGCGGTCTTCTGCGAGCCGAGCACCACGTCGCCGCTCTGCCCGCTGAGCGTTAAGCCGATGGTCTCGCGGGTTGCGCCCTCGTAGACGTTGTCGTCGAAGAGGGAGACGGTGAAAGTTTTCGTCGCCTCGCCGGGGGCGAACGAGAGCGTGCCGGAGGTCGTCGTATAGTCGGAGCCGGGAGTGGCCGTGCCGCCGCCGGTCGTGTAGTTCACCGTGAACGCGCCCGCGAGGCTGCCCGTGCGCGCGACGGTGATGAGAGCGTGGCCATCGCCCTCGTTCGCGGTGAAATTCGGCGCGATGAACTGGATGAACGAACGGTCGTCATCCTTGATGGTGACGAAGCTGCTCGCGCCAAAAAAGGTGAGGTTAACGGGGTTGGAGAAGTTGATTAAAAATTGCTCGTCAGGTTCTACGGCCGTGTCGCCATTGATCTGCAAGGGGATGGTTTTCTCAAACTCGCCGGGCTGGAAGGTGAGCGTGCCGGAGGCGGCGACGTAATCCGAGCCGGCGTTGGCCGTGTTGTCGGCCGTTGCGTAGTTGAGCGAGACGGTTTGGTACGACGCGGGCGACAGCCGCACGGTGAGCTGCGCGTTCGTCGTGCCGGACTGCCCTTCGGTCACGGCGAGGTTGGAAAGAATGATCGAGGGCCGACTGTCGTTGTCCCAAATGGCAAGAGAGGCGGTCGCCTGCGTGCCGAGTATCACGTTGCCGGTCTGCCCGCTGAGCGTCAGGCCGATGGTCTCATCGTTGATGCTCTCGTAGACATCGTCGTCTAAGATGGCGACGGTGAAAGTTTTCGTCGTCTCGCCGGGGGCGAACGAGAGCGTGCCGGAGGTCGTCGTATAGTCGGAGCCGGGAGTGGCCGTGCCGCCGCCGGTCGCGTAGTTGACCGTGACTGTGCCCTCGACGCCGCCCGTGCGATTGACGGTGATAACGGCCACGCTGCCGCCCGTGCGCTCCGACGTGACGTAGTTCGACGCGCTGAACTGGAGCGCGGATGCGATAGGCTGTGTGTTCGAAATCAACGCCGACTGGATGAGATAAATCTGGCTCTTCGCGCCGGTCGAGCCGAAGGTGTTCGGACGCGTGCAGAAGGCGATGCCGTTTGTGCCCCAGCGCACGAGGCTGTTGCGCGGAGTGCCGAGCACGCCCGGAAGCGTGACCGAGCCGAGCGGGAGAAACGTATCGAGGTCATAGGCATACAGGGTGATGCCTAAGCCCGGGCCGCTCGTGCCGTCAGAGAGGAAGAAGGCGCGGCGGAGCGTCTGGTCAACGAGAAATGCCGCTATGCTGGAACGGTGGTTGAACCGGCCGAGCAGGGTTTTCGCCTCCGGGTCGATAACGCTACCACCCGAGGAGTAGAGTTTCCCGGCCGCGAACTCAATCTTGCTCTCGGAGGTGCCGAGCGACAGGTTGCTCGCGACGCCGACATGGTTGACGCCCGATGCGTCCAACTCGAACTTCACGACTCCGGGGCTGCCCGAGTCGTCGTGACCGTAGAGTGTCGAGGGCGACGCGCCGAAGGCGAGGGAGCCGATCTCGAATCTGAATATGCCACCGGTGCTCGTGTTCGGGCGTTGCACGCCGTTGTCGAAGACGGCCGCCACCCTGCTGCCGAAGCCGGACGCCGGAGCGGCCGAGACGGCGAGCGACTGCGGGCTGCCCGGCACAACCCTCATGTCTTTCAGTTCCCGCGCGTTGAACTGCACGCCGGGCGTCCGGGTCGCGGTGTCAAAACGCCGTATGGCCTGCGCGCCTTCGAGGTTGGCGTAGAGCACTTGCCCGTCGTCGGAGATAGCGAGTTTGCCGGGTTCGCTGCCGATGAAAGTCGAAGTGCCAATCGCCCCGGTCTTCGGATCGACAGAGGTGATGCTGTTGCCCGTTGCGCTGCCCGCGCTGCTCGGCACGCTCGCGTAGAGCGTGTCGGTTGCGGCGTCGATGACGAGATCATTGGCGGGCAGATCGACTTTGTTGATGACCGTCGGGATATTGACGGGCGTGGGCGTGGGCGTCGCGGAGGGCGTCGGTGTCGCGACCGGGATGGAAGCGGACGCATCGACGAGCGCAGTCTGGATCAGGAAGATACGGTCGTGGGTGCGCAAGGCCAATCCGCTCCTGCCCCAGCGCACAACGCTCGCTGGCCTTGCATCGAAGCTTGAGGAGAAACTCCCCACGGCGACAGACCCGACGAAGCGGAACGTGTCGAGTTCGTAAGCGCGCAGATTCCAATTCGAACTGAATCTGTTGGTCAGGAAGAAGGCGCGGTTATTCGCCATGTCAATCGTCATCACGTTTTCGGGGTCGAGACCGGAGAAGCGTCCTTTGATGAGGCCGGATTCGGGGTCAATGACGACGCCGCTGGACAGGTACAGGAGGCCGCCCGCAAACTGCGTCTGCCCGGAAGACGACGTGTTGACCGAGCCGAGGTTCGTCAGCCCGTTCTGGTCAACGGAGAGTTTCCGCACGTTGAAGTCGCCCGCGTAGAGCCTGGTCGGCGAAGCGAACTCGATGCGGCCGCCCGAATTGTCAGACTGTGCACGGGGCACGCCTTCGTCATAAATCGTCACCCTGCGAGACCCGCTACTGACTGCGACCGTGCCGGGGCTGCCGGGCATCACGGCGATGTCGTCGGCCACGAGCAGGCCGTCGGAGTCCTCGCCGATAGCGAACGGGATGCCCGCCGTCTGCGCCGACAAATCGAGTTTGCGCACCTTACCAGCGCCGTTTAAACTGACGTACATCGTCTGACCGTCGTCGGCAAGGGCGAGCACTGTCGGTTCGCTCCCGACGAAGAGCGACGAGCCGATTTCGCCCGTCTCAGGATTGAGCCGCGCGATGCTGTTACCACTTGCGCCCGCCGCGCTCGGCACGCTCGCGTAAAGCTGCTGGGTCTGCGCGCTGTAGACGAGATCGTTCGTGCGCAGCGAAACCTGATGGACGAATGTGGGAACGGGCGCGGGCGTCGGCGTCGGCGAAACGCTGGGCGTCGGCGTCGGGATCGGGTTGGACGAAGGGATCAAAGAAGTTTGGAGGAGATAAAGTTTGCCCGCGTCGGTGCGGAAGGCGAGGCCGTTCGTCCCCCAGCGCACCATCGTCGTCGGTTCGCCCGTGATGCCTGAGATGGTTGCCGAACCGGTGGACACGAACGTGCCGAGGTCGAAGGCTTTCAACACGGTCGTCCCACTGTATACATTGTGCGTCAGGTAGTAGGCGCGTCCCGCCGTCGTGTCAACGGCGAAGGCGTTCGCCGAGACGCCCGAGAAAGTGCCGACGGGCGTGCGCGTTTCAGGGTTGACGACCTGACCGGCAGAACTGTAGATGAGACCGTTAGCGAACTTGATACGGCCGGACACGCCGGCAGTGCGCTCGCTCGCAACGGTCACGCCGGAGGCGTCGATGGTCATCGTCTGGAGGCCGCTATAGGAGCCGCTGCCGTAGAGTTTCGACTCGGTGGCGGAGAAGGCGAGGAAGTCCGCGCTATTGCTCCAGTCAGCGCCGGTATTCGGCCGCTGCACGCCGTTATCGAAGACGGCGACGCCGGCTGCGGCCCCGCTGGAACCGAAATAGCCTCTAGCGATAGCCACGAGGTTCGGGTTGCCCGGCGCGACGGCGATGTCGCGCGCCGTGCGGTTCCCTGAGATAGAGTGCTGCCCGAGTGAGAACTGTTGGCCGGGCGTGCGCGTCGCCGTGTCGAAACGGCGGACGGAGTAAGACCCGTCGAGCGAGACGTAGAGCGTGTGCCCGTCGTCGGACAGAGCCATTTTGCCCGGCTCGCTGCCGATGAAGACGGGCGCGCCCGTCTCGCCCGTCGCCGGATTGACGGGGACGATGCTGTTGCCCGCCGCGCCCGCGCTGCTCGGCACGCTCGCGTAAAGCGTCTGGTCGGCAGGATTGTAGATTACATCGTTGGCGGGCAGCGACAACGCCCGGACGAACTCGGCAAGCGGCTGAACGTCGCCCGTATCGGCCGGTGCGCCTTCGCCCTGCGCCAGCACGGTCAGGCGCGTGAAGGCCGGAGGCAGGCTCACGACCGCCGCCAGAATGACGAGCGCGTAAACGGTCGCACGAACATAAATCGAACGTGAGGCAGAGAGGTGTTTGTGAGGCATGGAAACTCCAATTGAAATGGAAATTGATTCCTGATGATACTTGTGGGCGAACGCGTCGCGATTTTAAGAGCAAAGATTGAGGCGGAAAACTCTTTCGTCAGGAGCGGGCATCAAGAGTTGGTAGTCTTCAGTAACGATGCGGGCGCGTGATGATCAACGGCCGGAGAATTACAAACAAGCGTGACCGAAGGTGAGGAACGCCGCGAATCACCGGCTATCCGTAACGGTCGCTAAAGGCGTCTGATGATAATTTTCTCACCGCGCCTTGTCAATACTCGCGGCGGATAAATTTACGGAGCGGGTGAGGGAGATTTGGAGTGCGTCCGACGTATTGCCGGGGCCGCGCCCGGCTGTGGTTGAGATGGTTGATGCCCTCTGTAGGATTCGAACCTACAACCAACGGATTATGAGTCCGCTGCTCTAACCGTTGAGCTAAGAGGGCAGAAATCTCACGAAGGGCGGCGGCGATTATAGGGGTGTGCGCCGTAGGCCGCAAGCGGACGCTTTCGAGCTTAGCCTTCGCTTTCACCGAACCCGGGCGCGGCCATGAGATTCTCGATCTGGCGGAGGTGGCGCGCTTCGTGCTCGCCGATGAAGGCGAGCCACTGGGCGGTGTTGAGTTCGCCGAAGGCGGGGTGCGGGTAGGTGGCCGCGCCGAGGTCGGCCGTTTCGAGGCGCGGACGCATCGCTTCGATATCGGCGCGCGTGCGCCGGAGAGCAGCGAGCGCGTCGGCAAGCATGACATTGCCGCCCGGCCGCACCCGTTCGGGCGCGGTCAATTTTACGTCCCTGATCTGATCGACGAAGGTGTCGAGGGAGAAAGGCCGGAAGGGCGGCGCGCCCGCCGCGTTTTGCATGTCACTACTGCCCTTGTCGCCCCCGTCGCCCTCGCCCGCTTTAATCGCGGCGACCGC
This sequence comes from Pyrinomonadaceae bacterium, assembly GCA_036566625.1. Taxonomy (GTDB): domain Bacteria; phylum Acidobacteriota; class Blastocatellia; order Pyrinomonadales; family Pyrinomonadaceae; genus JAIVJZ01. The sequence continues at coordinate 1,828 of DATCWB010000534.1, read as the reverse complement.
GCCTTCGCTCTTCTTGAGCAACACGCCGATCAGTTGCACCATGTTCCGCTCGATGATCGAGAGGTGGTCTACGATCTCGGCGATTGACCACGCGCCTTCGGAGGGACGGAAAGTTTGTTGCGCTTCGCTTAAATTTTCGACGCGCTCCGCGAGTTGGCGGCGCACCGTGTCGTTGGCGGCGTAGATGTCCGCGATGCTTTGGTAGATCAAGGGGGTTTGACTCCTTTAGTTTAAAGTCGTCCGTGCGCTTCAACTGAGAACGACGGCTTGCGGGCTGAGGTGTAGGACGTGCCAGCGCAGGTAGCCGCGCGTCGCTTCGGGGCTGTTTTGATAGTAGCGCACGAACCCCGTGCGGACGAGCAGCGTCTCCGGCTGCAACCATTCGAGACGAATGATCGGGTTGAATGAAATCGGCGTGCCGCCGCTCGCAGACGCCGGGGCGGCCGTCTCGCCCGGCTGACCGGCTTTGCCCTCGGTCGCAGCGGCGGCGGTCGTGGCGGTGGCGCGTTTCAGTTTCGTCGCGTCGTAAGCGGCGGAGGCATTGAGCAGTGGGTCGCGCAAGGGGAGGCGCGCGCCCGTCGGCGAGCCGCCCAGCGCATCGTAGATCGCCACATCGGTCTCGAACGCGGTTGCGACCTTCGCGGAGTCGGGCGACCAGACGGGCGGCGCGTCCATCAGTTGATCGTCGAGGAGACGCTCTTTGCCGTCCGCGCGTTCGATGATGCGCGGGCGGCCGGCGAACTCCCTGCCCTCGTTCATGCGTGCGTCGAGTTCGTCCTGACGGCAGGCGAGCGCGGCGAGCGCGCGGCTGTCCGGCGACCAGGCGAGGTTCAGGTAAATGAGGCCGTCGCGCGTGGTGAGCGGTCGCAGGTTTTCGCCGTTGCGATCCGCGACGTAAATCTGGTCGGTCTTGAAGACGGGCACGGGCGCGATGAGCGGCGCAATCGAAGGGGTCGGCACGGGCGACGCGTTCGGATCGAAGATCGGCGGCGCGACGCTCGGAAGATCATCGGGCGTCGGGCTGGGTGTGGCGTTCGCCCGCTCGCGGCCGATGAACGCGATCCACTGCGCGTCGGGCGACCAGGCGACGGCGGCGAGCGTGATGCCCTCCAAATTCTGCGGCAGGATGTTGCGCACGAACATGCCGTCCGCCCCGTAGAGGTCTATGCTGAATGTGTTCTCGGCGGGCTGCCCGCCGCCCGGATCGTAGAGCGCGAGCGCACGCTGGCCGTCGGGCGAGACGACGGTGCGCAGCAACGCCTGTTCTTTGCGGCTCGTCTCGAACTGCGTCTTGACCGACGCGAGCAGTTCTTCGGGCGCGTCCATCCTCAAGTCTTCCGGCAGCGCGTCCTCGCTGATGTCCGCCTCCAGACGAAAGGCGAGCCGGGCGGCGGGCACATCGCGCAGGGCGCGCGGGCGCACCGCGCTGAGGCCCAGCTTCTCGCCGACCGATCTGCACCCGCTCGCGCCACACACGACCACGAAGAGCATACACACCACGGCCGCGCTCGCACGCGACTTCAACGCGCCGCGCGCGACAACGGACGTAGACAAACGCCCGTGAGTTCCCTGCTTGATTTTTTTGCTCATCTTGAACTGGAAATGATAGGAAGCCGCGTGCGGCTCTGTCAACGTGCGGCTTCGCTCAACGGCGGGGCGTGCGCGGCGCAATCGGGTGCGCGGCGCGTCGTTGCGTGCGGCGAGTCGGCGCGGGCGACGCTTCCGGTACGGAGGGGTCGCCCGTCAGTTCGCGCGCAAGCGTCGGATCGAGCGCGAGCAGCGCGCGCATCGTCGTGCGCGGCGAGAGGTGCGCGCGATCCGTGTAATC
>DATCWB010000533.1:0-5974 GCA_036566625.1 Pyrinomonadaceae bacterium | reverse complement strand
CTGGCAGAGGGCGTATGACCTGTCAACGGAGCGCATTGAATAGCCGACCGGCCTGTTCTTCGCGTCGAGCAGCACGGCCAGAGGGCGGATGATGTTAGGCAGCGTGAGTGCGGAGAGTTCCAGTATTTTCGTGGGCGGGATGGCGCGCCGTGGATCGGTGTAAATTTTATAGGCGTCCGAGCCTTTCACGTAGATCGAGCCCTCGCCGCCCTGCGCTTTGAAGTCGGACGCGCCCAGTCGAATCTCGCCTTTACCCTGAACGAAATACCGGGTTGCCCCCGTCGCCGCAGCGTCGCCGTTCAGAAAGGTGGCGAGACCCGGAAAGACAGTTTTGAACGACATGCTCAACCTCCCAGATGCAGCGCCCCGACCGCCAGATCATCCGCGTGCTGCCAGCCTCTATCCTGACAATCTTTCATGAAGCGTTTCATGCGCCTCCCGACGAAAGCGCCCCGTGTGCTTTTGAAGGAGACGAGTCCCGGCAGGACTTCCTCCAACAGGATCGCCTCGCCTCCGCCTCCGACCCCGGTGCGCGCGGCGCGAAAGAAGGAGTGAACGCCGTCGGAGATGAGAGCCGCGTATTTGTAATCCTGAGCGCGGATGGCGAACACCTCTGTCGGCGAGTCGCCGCCCGACGCGCCCCACGGTCGCAGGCGTTCTGCGACGGAAGCAGAGTGGAAGTGTTTCACCTCTTTGATGTCGCGCCCCGCATCTTTCATAGCAAGCAGCCGGCCGGGCTGATGCGCGTAGGCCGGGTAGAGCGGATAACCGGAGGCATAGGAGATGCTGTAAACGTCTATTGCGCCCGCACGCGTCTCCAGGCAGATCACCCCGTCTCCGGAACAGCCGATGATCAATTCTTCGCCGTCCAGATGGGCGGTGAGCAGGGTGGCGTCCACGGCTTGCGGGGGCAGTCGCAGCAGTTCAGCCCACGTCAAAGCGCGGCGCGCGGCCTCGGTGTGTATCTCTGCCGGATTACGTGCCGACGGGCGGCCACACTCCCGCATTACCTGTTCGGCGGCTTTAACCAGAAGCCGCGCCCCGACATCCGTATCGGGCGAGGACGAGCATCCGTCTGACAGGATGACGTAAGGCGTTGACAGCGGCGGGTCGAATTCTTCGGAGCGCACGGCGGGCGGGCTAACCCCCGCGAGCGAATAATCCTGGCAGATCGCATGCGACGACCCGATGTGAAAAGTACTGTCGGCGTTCATTTGAACAAGCCTCCACGGCGTTGAGGCGGCAAAGAGCGTTAACCGATAACAGGCCGGCATGGACTAATGCTCTCTGCCGCCGTAGCGCACTGTTTAGAAGACGAGGGGCTGTGAATGCCCGCCCGCGCCGAGCGACTGCGATTGGGCGCTGATGCTACGGGAAACGAATTCCGCCAGCCGTGCGAGCGTCCTGGCGTCGGCTTTGTCGAGTTCGACATATTGTGTGAAACCCGCGTCGGCGTGAAACTGCCGCAGGAAGCGGACGGCATGAGGGTCTTGCACGTTGACGCCGATCAGGACGGAGACGACCGACTCCAGCGCCTCGCTGGTGATGGCTTTCGCCAATGCTTCTTTAACTTTCCCGGCTGGCAGGCGGGAGGCGTTGTCCATCCCGTCGGTGATGACGAACAGAATGGCGTTGGCGGAGAAATCCCCCGCGAGGAGTTGTTGCCCGTAGTTCATGGTCGAGGAGACGGCGTTTTCCGCCGCGTCGTAAAGTGCGGTCGAGCCGCCCGCGCGCAGGACGCCGCCGTAATCGGCGAGGTTGCAGTTCTCCAACAGTTTGAAGCCGTGAACCTCGCTCAAGTTGTCGTCGAAAGCCACGAGGCGGAGCAGCAGGTTGTCCGCTCGCGGGCTGGACTTGCACGCCTGCACGATGCGTGTGATGGCCGCTTCCATGTCGAAGACGAAGTCGGCGGTGCTCCCGCTCACGTCGCAGGCGATGGTCACGACGGTGTATTCGGTCGCGCCCAGTTCGTCCAGCCGGGTGGCCGAGTAGCCGTAATGGCTGTTGGGAATGGTGATCTGATCGAGGCTCGTGTCGTTGAGTATTGGCATCTTCTCGACTCCTTATCTGTGTGATCTTTACGCCAAAAATTCCGTCGTAGTGGAGAGCTGCATGCCGCGTCCGGTCATCTCGCTCATGAAGTCGCGGGCGTGGGATTCAAAGCCGGGGATGTCGCTGGAGGCATCGGTCAGCAGCACTAGTTTTGACACGAACGAGTCGTCGCCGAAGTTGTTGGCGATGTCCCGCACGGTGTTAGCCAGACAGTGCGTGCGCGCCTCGCCCGCAATGGCGATCACGTCGGCGTTCTCCAGCGTTCGGATGAGGCGCGTGTTGATCTGCGTCGAAGCATCCGACGAGTCGGGCACGTCGGCCTGGATGGCCGAGTAGTGTTCGGTCAGGATGTTGCTGCCCTTGGTGACGTAGTCCACGAAGGCGAAGCGCGACTCCCATTCGGTGAGCGCGGAGAAGAGGCCGGGAAAGACGGCGTGGCCGGGGCTGCCGATGAGGCAGTGGGGCGGCCAGACGGTCAACTCGTAACGTCCGTTCTGCTCCAGCCTGCGGACGTATTCGAGTGCGCGCTTGTACATGCCGGGCACGGTCGGAGTCCAGACGCCTGCCTCCACGTCGGCGCGGCTGATCCGTGTGAAGACAGGCGGGTGCGCCCCGTGTGAGTCTTTCCAGAAGATCGGGTGCGCGATGTGTATGAAGTGGTGCGAATCGAGTGTGACGTGGATGTCGCCGAGCTTGTTCTTGAGACGCCGGATCATTGCGGCCAGTCGGTTCATGTCGCGCTCGGCGCCCGGCACGTAGAGCGCGCCGCGCTGTGAGTCGCAGAAGTCCACTTGTGGGTCGATGATCAGTAGTTCGATTCTCTTGCTCATTGAAATTGACCTCCTTCGGGTCTACTTAGCGTAAATCCGACGCTAAGGTTTGAGGGCAAAAAAAAGGTTTAGCCCCGGTTGTCTTCGCCATGCGATCTTTCATGTTTCGCTCTTTCCGACTAGAGTCCGAAATTCAAGCCGCGTTTGATCAGTTGCAGGTATTTGCGCTCGTCAAATTTGTAGAGGCGCGCGGCGCGGTGCGGCACGCCCTTTTGAATCTCGTCCAGTTCCCGTAACACGTCCATGCTGAAAATCTTTTTCCTGAAATTGCGGTTGTCTAACCTGGTGCCGAGCACGATCTCGTAGAGCTTCTGTAACTGTTTGATCGTGAACTTTCGGGGAAGCAACTCGAAGCCGATGGGCGCATATGTCAGCTTTCCGCGAACTCTCTCAAGTGCAGTCCCGAGTATCCGGGCGTGGTCAAAGGCGAGTCGCGGAAGGGAGGTGACGGGGAACCAGCGAGCTTGCCGCGCGTCGCTGGATGCGTGAATCGTATGTTTGTCCGGTGACACCAGAGCGTAGTAGGCCACGGAGACAACCCACCCGCGCGGGTCTCGCCCGGGTTCGGCGAACGTGTACAGTTGTTCGAGAAAGACATCCGCGATACCGGTCTCTTCCCGGAGTTCGCGCGTCGCCGCTGCTTCGAGTGTTTCGCCCCGATGCACGAAGCCGCCCGGGATAGCCCACATCCCTGCGAAAGGCTCCAGGTCTCTCTCGATGAGCAGCACTTGCAGCCGCTCTTCCTCAAGGTTCAACCCGAAGATAACGCAGTCAACCGTGAGACCCGGTCTGTCATATTCGTAGCTAAAAGTCATCGGCCTCACTCCGTAGTTCTGACGCGTCGCGAGGGCTGATAGCCCCGGCGGGGATGGCCGTTCACGCTCGCGAAAAACTTCATATGCGTTAGCGTTTGTATGACGCCATCCTTAGCGTCAATAATACGCGAAGTCTTTGGATTGTCAAGGGGAAAGTTTTGCTCCACAGCAAAACTTCATCATTCGTCTGCTGCTTCTTGAACTTTCGTGCTCGCGCGCCGCCGCGCAGCAACAACAGCCGCAGCAGCGGCCCGCCTTCGAGCCGATAGAGCCGCGGACGAGCCTCGAAGCCTTACAACTGAAGGTCGCAGCGGTGATCGTGCGCGGCTCGCAGCGCGTCGGCGCTGTTCGTCACCCGGCTCAAGGGCGGGTAGAGGTGGCGGCGCTGGAAGTTATCGACACGAACGGCAACCTCAAGGCGCGCGGTCTCTCGTTAACGATAGAAGAGGCGGGCGAGCGCGGCAGGGAAGCTGTCGTGTTCGTCGATTACGACGAATTGGCGGGGCTGCTCTCAGGCTTGGAGTCCATGAGCCGGCTTGATCGCGGCGAGACGCAACTCCCGAATTTCGAGGTGAGCTACCGGACGAAGGGTGATCTGATCGTATCCGTGTTCAGCACCCCCAGCGGAATCGTCAGGTGTGTGGTCTCCGGCGGGCCTTATACGCCGGCGGCGGTCTCTTTCCCTGCCGAAGAGATGGGGAATTTACGCACGCTGATTGCCACCGCCAGGAACCGACTCGACGAGACTCGCCCCAAGTGAGGGCTTCGGGCGCTGGTAAGCACTCTATCCTGAAAACGGCCGCGATTAAACTAGTATGCAGAATACAGACATTACGAACCATTTTTCTCTGCATCAATGTAGAAGTTGCGGTTGACTTCAAATGTTTTGATTTCTTCGGGAGAGACGAAAGTCTGTATTGATTCGTTGGGAGTTATTGCCACTTCTCTGCCATTAATCGTGACGCGAATCGGCATCGCAAAACCTTTAACGACTCTTTCATAGCTGTAAGACAGCCTCTTTCCATCCGTCTTGTATTTTAGTAGTGGAATTTTTGTCGTACGCAAATATTGGTCAAACACCTTGCTGAAATCAATCCCTGCCTTCCCGGAGATATATGATTCGATCTGTTCTGTTGAAACTGTCTGCTGCCAAAAGTCGGCGTTGATCCCACGCAATATGGCGAGCCATTTTTTATCGTCATTTATGACGTGGCGGATCGTATGGAGCATGTTTCCGCCTTTGGTATACATATCTCCAGAACCTTCCCGGTTCGTCCCATAAACGCCGATGATTGGCCTGTCATTTTGGATGAGTCGGCGGGTGCCGATGACATAATCCTCCGCCTCTTTTTTACTGAAATGGTATTCGACAAAAAGATTCTCCGAATAATTTGTAAAGCCTTCGTGAATCCACATGTCTGCGGCATCTTTCATTGAAACATTATTGCCGAACCATTCGTGCCCGGATTCGTGTACGATGATGAAGTCGAATTTAAAACCGATTCCAGTGCCGCTACCGTCTCGCTGACGATAACCGTTCCTAAACCAATTACCATAAGTGACCGAGCTTTGGTGCTCCATTCCGGGATAGGAAACAGCCACGAGCTTGTAGCTGTCTTCGTAAAACGGATACTTTCCGAACCAATGCTCAAAGGCTTCAATCGTTCGCGGGGCTTCCTTAAATTGCTTAACGGCAGCATCTTTCTGGTGCGCCAAAACCCAATAATCCATATCCAGCACGCCGCCTTTACCCTTGTACTGTTCAGAGAAATTCACGTAGTTGCCGATGTTGACGTTGACGCCGTAATTGTTGATCGGATTGATAACCTCCCAATGAAAGGTTTTTGTTTTGTCTCCGCTGCTGTGAACTGTTTTTTTCAAACGACCGTTTGCAACGGCAGTTAGATTTTCCGGCACGGTAACGCTGGTGCGCATGCCGCGGTCAGGCTCGTCCGAGCCATGATCTTTATTCGGCCACCAGATGCTCGCCCCGATGCCCTGGCAGGTGGTGACGATAAAATGCTCTCCCAGATCATCACGCCCCCAGGTGACGCCGCCAACCCACGGAGGGTTCTTACTTTCAACCGGCTTCCCTTCGTAAAACACTTCGATCTTATCCTCTATCTCTTTTGGCATCTCTTTTTCAAACGACACCCAATAAACATTTCCTTCCCGCTCAAATTTAAGCTGCGAGTTGCCATGAATGATTTTTGTAATAGCGAGGGGTGGCTGCAAATCAATCTGCATTCTATTGCCTGTTTTTAACGTTTTAAAAGT
>DATCWB010000532.1:0-10540 GCA_036566625.1 Pyrinomonadaceae bacterium | reverse complement strand
GAGTTGGGACGAGTTCCTGAAGCTGCCCCGCGAGACCTTCAAGGCCGACATCCACTGCGTCACCAAGTGGTCGAAGCTCGACACCGTCTGGACGGGCGTTTCCCTGGACACGCTGCTCAAAGGCGTTAACCTCGAAGCGCGTCCCGAAGTCCGCCACCTCATCGCCTTCTGCGACGGCGGCTACACGACGAACCTGCCGCTCGTCGACGTACGCAATGGTAAAGCGTGGGTCGTTTACAAATATGACGGCAAGCCGCTCGCGCCCGAGCACGGCGGCCCGGCGCGCCTGCTCGTGCCGCACCTCTACTTCTGGAAGAGCGCGAAGTGGGTGCGCGGCCTCAAGCTCGTCAGCCAAGACCGCCCGGGCTTCTGGGAGACGGCCGGCTATCACAACTACGGCGACCCCTGGAAAGAGCAGCGGTACGCGGGAGATTAAAAGTCATGGCGCGGCGGCTCGAATGGCAGCTCGGGACGGTAGTCGAAGTTCGGCGGGAGACGCCGAGGGCGAAGAGTCTGATTCTGGATGTGCCGAATTGGACAACGCACCTTGCGGGGCAGCACGTTGACGTGCGGCTAACGGCCGAAGACGGCTACCAGGCGCAGCGCAGCTATTCAATCGCTTCGCCGCCGGAAGACAAACATCTGACGCTGACCATCGAACGCCTCGAAGGCGGGGAGGTCTCGCCCTATTTAACTGAGGAGTTGCGCGTCGGCGAACAGGTTGAACTGCGAGGTCCCATCGGCGGCTATTTCGTCTGGGACGGACGCGGCGGGAAGGCCGACGGTTCCCCGCTTTTTCTCGCCGCGGGCGGGAGCGGCATCGCGCCGCTGATAGCCATGCTCCGCCACCGCGCGAATTCGGGCATCAAGGTTCCGACCAGACTCCTTTACTCGTCGCGCTCCTACGAGGAGATCATCTTCCGCGAAGAACTCGACCGCTTCTCCGCGGACGACCCAACGCTCCGCATCACTCACACCCTGACCAGACGGCGCCCCCCGGATTGGGCGGGCTACGCGCGCAGAATCGACCTGGCAATGCTGGCCGACACCGCCTGGCCGGCGGCGGAAACCCCGCTCGCCTTTGTCTGCGGCCCGACCGCTCTCGTCGAAGCGGTCGCAGATTATTTACTGGAATTAGGCTACGAGCCGGAGCGCATCAAGACCGAGCGCTTCGGGCCGACCGGAGGTTGAGCAGCATGCGGGATAACGATCTGAAGTTGGACGGCAACGCGGCAGGCGGGCTGCTGAACGAAATTTTCCCGTTCGAGATGACGGCCGCCGAGGCGACCTGCGGGGGCTGCGGCACGACGAGACTCGTCGGCGAACAGATGCTTTACCGGCATGGCATGGGCACGGTTCTGCGTTGCGCCGGTTGCGACACGGCGTTGATGCGCATTACGCACATCCGCGGGTGTTACCGGCTCGACCTGAGCGGCATGAGCTGTCTTCTGATTGCCGCGGACGTTCATTAACGGACAAACTTTTTATGAAAGCAAGGGAAAGACGATGGCGAACCTAAGCAAGCTGGCGCAACTGGCGATTGACGCCGCAGAGCATCTCTTCCCGCCCTTCACTCCGGAGAAAAATGCCGAACTGAAGACGTGGTTCGAATACTGAGAGGGACGCCAACTTGAAATTGCGAGTCACAACGGCGACGTCGCCGCGCAGGACGTGCGTAGGCTGTCTGCCGCAGGGAGCGATGTTATGAGTGCCCCGAGTAAGACGGCCGCGGGCCGGGGAAGTTCGGCGGCGTTCATCATCACCCACACGGTCAGACGCGGCGCCAGGCGACGATACGAGGAGCCAGAATGCTGGTGGCCGTGATCATGACGGGCATGCTGACGTTCGTCAGTCATGCCCCTCTACACGCGGCTGGTGTGGAAGTGGCTCTAACAAGACGCCGAGTAGCCGGGGCGGCGGTTCCATTCCGCATCAATCATAGTCGCCGCTGATCCGTCGTCATACCAAGCGAGCCCTGCGGACACCTCTCTCGGAGTCCGCAGGGCTCCGCTGTTTTCAATTCCGTGTGCGGATTCAAACGCCCTTCCTAGCCGTCTTACTGACTAATACCAAGGTATCGACCGATACCATCGTCCAATAGATTCGCCTCCGCCACTGTGGTCTACTCGCCCCCGTCGCCGCACCACGACGAATCTGGTTGCGGGCGACTGGCAGTTGGATGTGAGTGATGACGCCATAAAACTCGAAAAGACACATTGGAGGCTCTACATGAGAACGATACGAATCATTACGTTAGCGGCGCTGATCGGCCTGGACGTTTTGTCGCTGTACGTGGCGCGGGCGCAGCAGCCGACGAAGGGGCGCGCCGAAGGTGCCGCCGTCCCTACGGCCGGAAGCACGGCCGACGCGCGTTACCGCGAAACCACCACAGTTGTCGCGGACGAGCCGATCACCAACCTGCCGGGGAAGCGTCTGGTCAGCCGACTCGTCGAATACCCCCCGGGGGGAGGTACGGCCCCACACCGCCACGCCCCCTCGGCCTTCATCTACGCCTACGTCCTCTCGGGTGAGATACGGAGTCAGATCGACGACGGGCCTGCCCGCGTGTACAGGGCCGGTGAGACGTGGTTCGAGAACCCCGGCGCTCATCACCGGGTGAGCGTCAACGCCAGTGACACGAAGCCGGCGCGGCTGCTCGCCGTGCTCGTCGTGGACGAGGCGGATAAGCAGATGACGATCCCGGACCCCCGGTGACAGATGCCCGGGCACCGGCCGATACCAAGGTCTAATAGATTCACCTTCAAGCTTGTGGTCTGCTCGCCCACGCCGCAGCACTTCGTCGTAGAGTGGGCGTGACGGACAGCTTTAATAAGGAGAAGACACCGTGCAATCCGAGAAAACAAAGCGCGACATTAAAGCCTATGCCGCACACATCGTCGGCCCGCACTCGCGAATCCTCGCCGCGCTCCTGGCGTTGATAACGTGTCTGGCCCAACCCGCCGCCGCGGTGCTCACGCGGCAACCCAACGGGACCGGCATGCGGGCGCCGGCCGCGCTCAGGGCGCGCGCAGACGGGGATAGTACCGTCCGCCCCTTCAGGGTCAAATTCCCTGAAGCGGCGCTCGCCGACCTCCGACGGCGCGTCGCCGCGACGCGGTGGCCCGAGAGCGAGACGGTCGAAGACTTTTCCCAGGGCGTGCAGCTCGAAAAGCTGAAGCCGCTCGTGCAGTATTGGGGGACGAAGTACGACTGGCGCAACGCCGAGGCGAAGCTCAACGCCCTGCCGCAGTTCACGACCGACATCGACGGCCTCGACATCCACTTCATCCACGTGCGCTCGCGTCACCCGAACGCCATGCCGCTCGTCATGACGCACGGCTGGCCCGGCTCGGTGTTCGAACTCCTCAAGGTCGTCGGCCCGCTCACCGACCCCACGGCCCACGGTGGCCGCGCGGAAGACGCCTTCCATCTCGTGCTGCCCTCGTACCCCGGTTACGGCTTCTCGGGCAAGCCGAAAGCCACGGGCTGGGGGCCTGACCGAGTGGCTCGCGCGTTTCACGAATTGATGCTGCGCCTCGGGTACAAACAGTACGTGTCACAGGGCGGCGACTGGGGCGCGATCATCTCCGAGGTGTTGGCGGTTCAGGCGCCCGAGGGGCTGCTGGGCATCCACGTCAACATGCCCGGCACCGTGCCGCCCGACGTTCTGAAGCTCATCCGCAACCGCGAGCCGGCACCCGCAAGCTTTACCGAGGCGGAGCGGACGGCGTTCGCCGGACTCGAATACTTCTACCGGAAAGGGTTCGGCTACGCCGAGATGATGAACACCCGCCCGCAGACGCTGGGCTACGCGCTCGCGGACTCCCCTGTCGGGATGCTCGCCTTCTTCTACGACAAGTTCACCGAATGGACCTACAGCGCGCGCCAACCCGAGAAGGCGTTCACGCGTGACGACATGCTCGACAACGTGACGCTGTACTGGCTCACCAACACCGGCACGTCTTCCTCGCGTTCCTACTGGGACGCGGCGCAGGGCGGCGGCGGGCCGTTCAACGCCGTGGAGATTACGAAAGTCCCGGTCGCCGTCACGATCTTCCCCGGCGAGATCTACCGCGCGCCGCGCAGCTGGGGCGAGCGGACGTTCAAGAAACTCATTTACTGGAACGAGGTGGATAAGGGCGGTCACTTCGCGGCGTGGGAAGAGCCGCGGCTCTTCGCCGAAGAACTCAGGGCTGCTTTCAGATCACTGCGTTAGTCGGCGCGGACGGCATCAGCCAGCTCGACCGGCGGAACTCACGGAGCTACAGGGAGGCACACTTGACATGAACGAGATTGAGCAGGCGACTCGCCCGGCGCCGACCGGCGCGCAACAATTGGAGGAGGCCGTGCTTGCCGGCGGCTGCTTCTGGGGAATCGAGGAGATCCTGCGCGATGTCCCCGGCGTGATCGACACCGAGGTCGGCTACACGGGCGGTTGGCTGGAGAACCCAAAGTACGAGGACATGCACGACAGCAAGTCGGGTCATGCCGAGGCGGTGCGCATCACCTTCGATCCGTCGGTGCTCAGCTTCGAGGAACTGCTCGAACGATGGTTCTTCCGCCTGCACGACCCCACGACGCTCAACCGTCAGGGCAACGACAGGGGGACGCAGTACCGCTCTGCGATCTTTCCGCAGACGGAGGAGCAGCGAGAGGTCGCGGAACGCGTCATCGCGCGCGTCGCCGCGTCGGGGTGCTGGAAGCGGCCAATCACGACGAGCATCGAGCCGGCCTCGACCTGGTACGGCGCGGAGGCGTACCACCAGGACTACCTGCGCAAGCACCCCGGCGGGTACAGCTGTCATTACCTGCGCGACTAAGTTACCGGGTTGCGCACCGGGCGGAGTCAGACAAGTCATGCGCTCCGGTCGGCTTGAGGAGGAAAGCCATGGATACAAGTGCGAAAGGCACGGCGCTCGTCACGGGCGCTTCTTCCGGCATCGGCGCCGTCTACGCCGACCGGCTGGCGCGTCGCGGTCACGACCTGATCCTCGTCGCCCGCAGCCGGGAAAGGCTTAAGGCTCTGGCGGCACAGATCACCGTTGACACGGGCCGCTCGGTCGGAGTCATCGTCGCCGACCTACGCGAAAAGGCAGACCTCGCCAGGGTCGAACAGGTGCTGCGCGCCGACGCTCAAATCACCGTACTCGTCAACAACGCCGGCGTCGCGATTAACGCCGACATGGCCGACGCCGACCCCGATTTTCTTGAAGCAATGATCCGGCTCAACGTGATGGCACCGTCGCGGCTGGCGCGGGCCGCGCTCCCCGGGTTCATAGAGCGCGGGCGCGGGACTCTTGTCAACGTCAGTTCTACAGGGGCACTCGCGCCGGAGATGCTGAATGCCGTCTACAGCGGCACCAAGGCTTACCTGCTCGCGCTGAGTCTGGGGTTGCACGGGGAGGTCGCGGGCAAGGGCGTGCGCGTGCAGGCGGTTCTGCCCGGCGCGACCAGGACACCGATCTGGGAGAAGGCCGGCACGGACATTGAGGCCCTGCCCCCGCACATGGTGATGGGCGTGGGCGAGATGGTGGACGCCGCCATCGCCGGTCTTGATCTCGGCGAACTGGTGACCATCCCTTCGCTGCCGGACCTCGCCGACTGGGATGCGTACGACGCGGCGCGGCAAAACTTAATACCGAATCTCTCGCTCAGCACACCGGCGTCGCGCTATGGCGTAGCCGCCTCGGGTGCGGTCGGAGGAAACTAATGTCCGAAAAACTCGACCGTCACCGCAGCCACCATCTCGCGGCCGCCGCAATGACCGCCGCCGACCCGTCGCGTGGAGGCCGTCGCTTTCACGTTCGGCCGGTTAACTCGACCACATACCCGCCCGCGTGGAGGGACATGAAGGGGAGTGCGATGAACGACCTACACGGCGACATACTTGAGGCGCGCGGTGGCTCGGGCACACCCCAACCTTTACTTCAGCGGAACCCGGAGGCCGGCGGGGCGGAGGATGCCCTGCGGACTATTAACGAGTTCCTCGCCGTCGTCTCCCACGAACTGCGCACGCCAACCACGGCGATTCTGGGTTGGGCGCAATTGCTGGGGAGTGGGGCGGCCGACCCGGAAAGAGTTGCTCAGGCCGTTGAGGTGATTGAGCGCAACGCGCGTTTGCAGTCGCGTCTCGTCGAGGAGTTAGTCGATTACACCCGCGTCGTTTCCGCCAACAGGCTCCCGCTGGAGGCACACGTCTTCAACCTCGCCGCCGCGGTCGTAGAGGCGGTCGAGTCGGTGGCCCCCGTGGCGTATGACAAGGGCGTTCACGTCGTGAAACTGCTAGACCCTGTGGCGGGCCGACTCGAACTGTACGGCGACCCCGCCCGCTTGCAGCAGGCGCTCACGAACCTGCTCTCGAACGCTATTAAGTTCACGCCCGAGAACGGGGTTGTCACGATCTCGCTGGAGGCAGGGGCACGGTACTACGTGATCTCCGTCAGCGATACTGGCGAGGGCATCGAGTCCGGTTTCCTCCACCTGGTCTTCGACCACTACCGCCAGGCGATAAGGGGCGGCGGCTCCCGCGGCGGTCTCGGGCTGGGACTGGCGATAGCCCGGCACATCGTGGAACTCCACGGTGGAAAGATCACGGTTCACAGCCGGGGGCTCGGGGAAGGCGCGGTGTTCACCGTCCAGCTTCCGCGTGTGCCTACGCCGAACCCGCAGGAGGGCGACTCATAATAGGATGGCGAGCCGCCTGCCCGGTGACGGCCGTGGAGGTGATAGAGCCGAAGCCTTCAGCGCCGCCAGAAAGTCACTGAAACCGATTCGAGTGAAAGGAGAGCAGAGATGAGTAAGCACGTCCGCATTCTCGGCATCGCAGGCAGCCTGCGACGCCAGTCCTACAATCGTGGCGCCCTGCGCGCCGCGGCAGAACTCGCGCCTCAGGGCACGACCATAGACATTTTCGAGCTCGACGGAATCCCGCCCTTCAGCGAAGACGACGAGCAGAACCCGCCGGAGAAGGTGGTGGAGTTTAAGCGCCGGATACGCGAGGCGGACGCCGTCCTGTTCGCCACGCCCGAGTACAACTACTCGATCCCCGGGGTGCTGAAGAACGCCATCGACTGGGCCTCGCGCCCCCACGGCGACAGCGCGTGGTCGGGGAAGCCGGCGGCCGTCATGGGCGCGACCGTCGGAACCATCGGCACGGCGCGGGCGCAGTACCACCTGCGGCAGGTGATGGTCTTCCTCAACATGTTCCCCGTCAACCAGCCCGAGGTGATGATCGGCGCGGCCAGCGAGCGCTTCGACACCGTTGGTGACCTGACAGACGAGCAGACGAGGGAGCACGTCGCCCGGCTGGTCCAGAGCCTCGTGGACTGGACGCGGCTCATCGGGCAACAAGGAGGAAGCTGACGGCGACGGGCGTAGTGTGGCACGGCGGCCGGTTTTGGGGAGAGCGTCTCGACCGCAGCACGCGGCGAGGCGGTCGATGAGGCAGCGTAGGCGTCAGTCCGAAGCCCGGCGACGCCGTGACCGGCAAGCAGAGCGGGCGTACCAGCAACTCAGGCACCAGCGATGACTGAACTACTATCTATTCTTGCCGGCCTCTCAGGCGCCGTCGTCGGCGCGGTCGTCGGCGGGGTTATCACTATAGTGGCAAGCACTCGGTCGAATAAGACCCTGTTTCTGTGGGGGCTACACAAGGAGTTCAACGGCGAGCAGATGCAGAAGAGCAGGGTCGCGAGTGACAAAATATTCGAGAAGCACCCTGTCGAGCGGTTCGACGAGTTGTACGAGAAGTTGCCCGGTGAAGATTCGATTCACATCTGGAATCTGATCGGCTTTTACCAAAGGCTGGCTCTCGCCATCGAGCACAACCACATAGATCTGTCTCTGGTCCCTAAGATGTTCGGCCCCACCTTCGTCTGGTGGTACGTCGTGGTGTTCAACCACTCCCTCGTGCCCCTCGATGAAAATGTGTGGGACGGCTGCCGCGAGATCAAGTGGCTCTACAAGTGGTTTAGCGGTCATCGGGGATACGAGGTGTGGAAGGCGGTCGCGGATAAAGACCTCGAACTCCGGCAGGCGCCGGTACGGGCGTCAGGCCGCTCGTAGGATTAGCCTGTCGGCTTTCCGGTTGAGACGAATCTGAGGACGAGCTTTCACCCGGACGGGTGATGCGTTGCGCTTCCAAATGCAGCCCGGGCGCGGGCTGCTTCCAAATGCGGCAACGGCCGGCGAGTGGTACGGGTTGGAAGACCACTCGCCGGCAACATTTCAGCGGGGCGATCATAGAAAGCCCTGGCAGGTTGTAAAAGGCCGATGAGAGCCTTGGCGCGGAGTATTCTCGCACCTCGCCGCCGCGCCTGAGTCCCCTAATAATGAAAGGGGACGGCTGATACAATGCTGCGGGCGTAATTGTCTAAAGGGGGAGGCGGTGATGGGCGAAGAAAAAGCAGTGTCAGTCCCCATGTCGGATGGAACTCGCACGCGTCTGGCGGACGTGCGGCGTGCTCTGCTGCGGCTGCACAAGACGCTCCTCGAAGCCGAGCGCGCCTCGTACGAGCGCGGCAGGGGCAGCGTCGGAGGGAGCGGCGAGTTCTTACATCTGGTGCTCAACGACCCGTGGTTCGCCTGGCTCCGCCCGATCTCCGAACTCATCGTGCGCATGGACGAGTTGCTGGAGCCGGCGCAGGAGGCGACCGAAGGGGAAGCACTGGCTGCTTTAGGGCGGGTGGCCTCGCTCGTCAGGCCGTCCGATGACAGCGGGGAGTTCGGAAGGCGTTACCGCGAGGCCCTGCAAGTGTCGCCGGACGCGGTCATCGCCCACGCCGAACTGTCGAAGCTCCTGCCCGGGCCGGGAGCGTCACCGATAAGCGAGGCGGAGATAGACGAGGCGCTAGAGGAGTCATTCCCGGCGAGCGACCCGCCTTTCTGGACGCTCGGGACTAACCATACGCCGCCCGAATAGGGGGCGCGAGATGTAAAACATGACAACCGGCTGCAAGCACATAAACCAGATCGGGGAGGTCAAGCCGAGCGCCGAAGGGTGTGAAGACTGCCTGAAGATCGGCGCGATGTGGATGCACCTACGCCTGTGCATGACCTGTGGTCACGTCGGGTGCTGTGACTCGTCGCCGAACAAGCACGCGACCAAACACTTCCGCTCGACCGGCCACCCCGTCATTAAGTCATTCGAGCCTGGCGAGGGGTGGGGCTGGTGCTACGTGGACGAACTCTTTTACGAATCCATCTAGGGCCGTGCCGGTTATAGCCCACCTCACTCTCACGATAGAGTTGAACCATCCCCTCATGCTACCGACGATCCTTGGGGCAAAAACCTCCGTGGCTGACGACGAGCACCATCGGATGTTGTCCTTGCATGTCGGGGAGCTTCCGGCGTTTCGTCGTGTGGTCGGGAAGCTCGTAGTCGGGGAAGACGCCTTCCGGAACGTTCAATTAGACGAAGGTATCGGTCGATACCTTCGTCTCAGTCCGCGTGACGGTGAGGAGGTTGAGCACCGCGAGGGGAGCCGCCCTGAAGAAGAGGATGAAGAGGGGGGCGGTTTGCGAAGCACGGGGCTATCGCGCAAAAAATTGAATACAATCGCCGCACGATCTAAACTTAGATCGTGCGGCGATTGTATTCGGCATCGAATCGGTGGTTCCCGGAGCGACTGCCTGTCGTATCGTTCGTGCCAAAACGAGTAGATCCCAGTTACGTCTCCCTCGCGGCATTGATAGGTAGACAACTATGGACGCCGGAAGACCCATTCGGATTCTAACTGTAGACGACCATCCGCTTTTGCGTGAAGGTATAGTCGCCGTGCTGGCCAACGAGACGGACATGGTTGTCATCGCGGAGGCTGGTAACGGTTGTGAGGCGGTCGAGCAATTTCGCGACCACCGCCCGGACGTCACGCTGATGGACTTGCAGATGCCGGTCATGAACGGGACGGATGCGATTCTAGCCATCCGCCAAGATTACCCGGACGCCCGCTTCATCGTGTTGACCACCTACAGCGGCGACGCCCAGGCGCTTCGGGCGCTCAAGGCGGGCGCTTCCGGATACCTGTTGAAGAGCATGGTGCGGAAGCAACTGGCCGAAACCATTCGCAGCGTACACGACGGCAAGAAAGTAATCCCGCCCGAAATCGCCGTCGAGATGGCCGAGCACCACAGCGACGACGCGTTGACCGAGCGCGAAATGGAGGTATTGCGGGAGGTGGCCGCCGGTAACGCCAACAAGATGGTCGCCCAACGCCTCGCCATTTCGGAAGAGACGGTCAAAGCTCACATGAAGAATATCCTCTCGAAGCTCGACGCTAACGACCGCACGCACGCCGTGACCATCGCCCTCAAGCGTGGCATCATCGACATCTAATCAGCTCGGCCATTTCTGCCGGAGAACCGGTGAAGCCAGTGCCTCTTCGAATTGTCGCGGGCGGCTTGATAGGCCGTGGCCCCGGGGATGATTAGTTCGACCTCGGTTCCCGTCTCGGGGCGGCTCCACACCTTCAGTTGTGCGCCGATCTTCTGCGCGCGCTCCCTCATCCCCTGCATTCCCCAGTGGCCGGGGCGGCCGCCCTCT
>DATCWB010000531.1:0-3028 GCA_036566625.1 Pyrinomonadaceae bacterium | reverse complement strand
GGGCGCAGATTTGTGTAAGACTCTGTCTTTAGGGTTGCAAAAGGTTAAAGATGTCCCTTTGTTGTTTCTTGTAAGGGAAGTAGTCCGGGTACAATATGTCGTGGTCGATTCCGGGACTGTCCCATGCTCGCCCTGCCACCCCGGATGTATCAAACGATGTATGGAGGGAGAGAAACCTTATGAAGACGAAGACTATATCGGCGCTCTCGATGGCGGAGAAGGCGCGCAGAGCGGCGAAGCTCTCGGTTGCGGCCCTCCTTACGGTGGCGGCAATGACGATAGCGGCACCGGGGCTCGCGGGCGCCGCGCCGCCAGGCTTCCTCAGCCCGGACAGCGACATAGGTTTCGCGGACACCGACGGTTACGTACCCATCTATACCGCCTGCTTCGAGGGCGATTACGGCGCCTTCTATGTCCCGTACACGTACGACGGCGTCACCGTCGAGGGAAGCATCATCGTCAACGAGTGCGCCCTGGAGAGGCTTGGGGTAGGGCCGAACGACCTCGCGCTGTTGCTCGAGCACGAGATGGGCCATGCAAGGGGCCTCCTCCACAGCGACGACCCCAACGACATCATGTATCCATCCCTGCCCGTCACAGGAACCTAGCAAGCACGGAACAGACGAAAAATCAGGCGCTAGAGCGGGCCGGGGCGTAACTACGCCCCGGCTTTCTTATTGCTCTACGGCTCGGGCTAACCGGTGCATCCCATGCAGGCAAGGCGGCGTCCAAGAGATCAGAGACCAGGGCGTAGTGTGTACTCGGTGAATCGCTGGTGTCCCTCTTGATAGAGGAGAGTAGACGAAATTTACCGTGGCCCCACGGCCAAAACAAGCATGCCATATTCAGTTCACAAGGCCAAAGCCTGTCCCTCCTGCGGTGGGTAAGCTTTTTGTATGAGGAATGATTCTTTGGAGAAGCTCGCCGGGGAAAGGAGAACAGGATGAGAGCGTTACTCTGTGGTTGCGGACAGCACCTGGAGGCCGACGGAGACGAAGGACTATGCGAGCAGATCGCATCCCACCTGAAGCGGGATCACCTGACGGCGTATACCGACTATGGGGTGATCAGGAAGATGGTCGCGTCTCGCGCCTATACGTTGGAGTATGCGGTGGTCTATACCGACGGAACCGCCCCGGACGCGGAGTTCGGGCTCGAGCCTTACTAAGCCCGTGAGAGGTTCGCCAAACGCTGTTGATCAGGATACCAGATAGTAAGGAACTTGCCGTCTTCCTAAACTTCTAAGCGGTAAGTGTCCGCCACTATCACTTTACAGGGGTTCGCCATTGTGCAAGATGGATACGGGTTCTCCAACACCCGTATCTAAACAATACTAGGACCTGTCGTCATTCGAGCCAAGCCAGGGCGCAGACGAGGTGGACGCCTGCGAGGAAATTTCTGGCGGTCTTTTCGTAGCGGGTTGCGATGGCGCGAAAGTGCTCGATGTTGTTAAAGAAACGTTCCACGAGGTTGCGCTCGCAATAGAGCGCGAAGTCGCACTCGCGCGGCGTCTTGCGATTTGCCCTCGGCAGAATGACGGGCTTGATGCAGCGGACTTCGAGATGCTCGATGAAGCCGTCGCTATCATAGCCTTTGTCGGCGAGGAGGGCTGCGGGTTCGATTTCCTGGGTCAAGACTTGGGCCTGCGTTACGTCGTGAACGTGTCCGCCGGTGAGGCTCACCGCCAGCGGATTGCCCAGCGCATCGACGATGGTGTGAATCTTGGTCGTCAATCCTCCGCGCGAGCGGCCGATCGCTTCGTTCGACCCCCCTTTTTTCTAGCCCCGGCGCTGTGCTGGTGGCTCTGCCGATAGTTGAATCGATCATGGCGTACTCGTTGTCCGGATCGTCCGCTAAGGTCTTGAGTAGACTCTCCCAAGCGCCGCTTTCGGCCCATCGGGAAAATCGCTTATGAGTGTTCTTCCAATTGCCAAAACGTTCGGGAAGATCGCGCCAGGGCGCGCCGGTGCGGAACTTCCAGATGACCGCCTCCACGAACAGCCGGTTGCCCTTGTCGCTATTGCGCCCGACATGGCCGGGCGGCCTGGAAGCAAATGTTCAATTCGCGCAAATTGATCGTCGCTCAATGCATATCGTCTCAAAGGCGGCCTCCATCAAGAAGCTCCCATGAATCACGCTTCGCGCGGTTACTGCACGCGCGTCGCGCCACGGGCGGCCGCGGCCGTCAGGCCGCCGCTTCTCTTCGAACAACGGCTCGATGATCGCCCACTAGTCGGCCAGGTCCATGCCCGTCTGGTACGACGGGTCGACCGTAACCGTTATGAGAAAACGTCCAAACTAACCTTGATCGGAGGTACACTTACGTAATGCGACCCCTTCGGTATTCCATCAACGTCACATTGGACGGGTGCTGCGATCATCGTGCAATACCCGCGGACGAAGACTTGCATCGCCACGCGGCCGAGGGTATCGCGCAGGCCGATGCCCTCCTCTTTGGCCGGGTAACCTACGAAATGATGGAGGCAGCGTGGCGACCGCCGGCGCGGACGGGAGTGAGGCCTGATTGGATGGCCGATTGGATGGAACCCTTCGCCCGGACGATCGACGCGGCAAAGAAGTACGTCGTGTCGAGCACCCTGGACCGGGTCGATTGGAACGCGGAACTCGTGCGCGGGGATCATCTGGGGAATGCCGTTGAGCAGCTGAAGCGGGAGTCGGGTAAGGGACTGTTCGTGGGAGGCGTGAAGCTCCCGCTGGCGTTGGCGGAGCTGGGATTGATCGATGAGTACGAGTTCGTGGTGCAGCCCAGGCTGGCGGGACACGGGCCGACGTTGTTCGCGGGGCTATCGAAGCATATCGACTTGAAGCTCGTGAGCCGGCAGGAGTTCGGCTCGGGGGCGGTGGCGATGCGGTATGAGCCTAGAAGGTAGCCATCGGGCTTGTTAGCCCGAGTCGGCCGCATCACGGAGCAACTCGAGCCAGGCCTACGAATCCGCTAATTGACGACACGCCCTAGTATGCATTCGCGCCCTCGTGAGGGCTCTCACCAGACCATCGCCTCGTCCAC
>DATCWB010000530.1:0-4113 GCA_036566625.1 Pyrinomonadaceae bacterium | reverse complement strand
GACTTTCTACGCAGAAAGTCCTTCGCCCGCGCCTTCGCGCTGGTTGTATTTGAGATAGCCGCTATCTCAAATTTTTAAGCAGACTGGCCTTGTGCCTGATCCTTGTTGAGCCGCGCGCCGAGCAGTTGCTTCCCTTGTTCGGCGCGCCTGACGTTCTGGTCGCGCACGTCGCGGAAATACTGCGCGAGTTCCGTATCGCCGCTCTGTTCGGCGTCGTTGATGTATTTCTCGTAGGTCTCGGCGCCTTGCAGCGCGTGATAGATGATGCTCAGCAAGTTGTAGGTCGTGTCTTGCGTGCCGGTGTTAGGTTTGGTCGTCATGGTAGTAATCTCCCAGCCTTTGAAAGTTTAGTCCGTTTATGATTGGGGGCGATGGGGAACGTGCGGGGATTGTAGGGACGAGGCGCGCCAAAGGTCAAGCGCGAGCCAGCGACCGCGAAACGAACCACGTTAAACGAACGTTTCCGTGCGCCCGCGCGAGAAGTCGTGTTCGGTAACGACGCGTTTGATGGCGGCGGCGATCTTCGCGCCGCCTCGCGCGGAAGGCTCAATCGGGTTGGCGTAGTCGCGTTCGTCGTTGCAGACGAGGCGGAGGTCTATGAGCGGGAGGCCCCGTGCGAACGCCGCGCGGATGATCGCGTCGTTGAAGACGCGGAGGGCAGTGACGGCCAACTTCTGCATCCGCGCATCGGGGAAGCGTGGGTTGTAGATGGTGCAGACGGCCACGGGCAGGCGTCGGTCGAGAAGGGCGTCGAGCATGAGTTGATATTCGCCCTCGAAGCCGTCGGCGGCGCGCGCGAGCATAGCGAGGGCTTCGGCCATCGAACTCGCGGGGTCTTCGAGCAGTCGCGCGTGGCCGAGCGCGTCGTTGCCGCCCACGCTCAGGACGAGATGGCTTGAGTCGGCGGGAAGTCTCCCGGCCTGCGCGCGGACGCCGCTAATCACGCTGCCGTCTATGGCGAGCAGAGTGGCCTGCCAGCCGCCCGGCAGTTGCTCTCGAAGTTGCCGCACCACGTCGGGGTCGCCCGCGCCGACGTAAGCCGCGTTGTCGAAAACCGAATCGCCGAGAAGTATCGCGTGTCCCACCTGTTTTCACCTCTGCCGGAAAAATGGAGCCGAAAAATATGAACTCTCCAACTCGAACGCGGGGGCGTCGTGTAGAATAGCGTACATTCAAACGCGCCCTGATGAAATTAGAATCTAGCAGAGTAGAGTTGAAATTGCGCGCGGCCGTGAGGGTTGAAACTTGAGCGCAAGTGCGGAAACCTGAGCAGGTGAAAAACATGGGGCTGGAAGTTTACCAACGGAAGCGCGACTTCCGGCGGACGCCGGAGCCGAAGGGGAAGGTGTCGAAGCGCAATTTGCGCCGGTTCGTCGTGCAGGAGCATCACGCGGAGAAGTTGCATTTCGACTTTCGACTGGAGATGGGCGGCGTGCTCAAGTCCTGGTCGATCCCGCGCGGGCCTTCGCTCGATCCGGCCGAGAAGCGTCTGGCCGTGCCGACCGAAGATCACCCGGTCGAGTATTTGAAGTTTGAAGGGCACATCCCGGAAGGCAACTACGGCGCGGGCGAGCACATGAGGTGGGACGGGGGCGCGTACGAACTCGTAGGCGAGCGAAGCGCGCTCGAACAGTATGAGGCGGGTCGTTTGAAGTTTCGCTTGCGGGGTGAAAAGCTGCGCGGCGAATTCAGCCTCGTGCGAATGGGGCATTGGAAAGGGCAATGGCTGCTCATCAAGAGCGCGGACGAATTCGCAGAGCCGGGTTGGGAACTGCAACTGCGCCAACCGGAAGACGAGCGGGGCGCACAGTGGCTGCGTGAACAGGGCGGGAAGAAAACGAAGCGCGCCGCGCATAAGGCCGCGCACAAGCCCGTCAGGCGCGTCGCGCCGCCGGAGAATGTCGAGACTCTCCCGGCGAAAAAAGTTTTCGCGCGCAAGGGACTGAGCGGCAACGTCAACGCCGGGATTGACGGCGCGGTCGTCGCGCTCACGAACCTCGACAAAGTTTACTGGCCTGACGACGGTTACACGAAGGGCGACCTCGTCAGGTACTACTACGAGATCGCCCCGCACCTTTCGCCCTACCTGGAGGGGCGTCCGCTGATCATGAAGCGTTACCCGGCAGGGATAGGCGGCAAATCGTTTCATCAACACGACGTGAACGAAGCGCCGGAGTTCGTCCGAACCGCCGCGATTGATGTCGAGGAGGGGCGCGAGGTCGATTACATCATCGGCGGCGACCGGGCGACGCTCGTGTACATGGCGAACCTCGGCGCGATAGAGCGTCACCCGTGGCATTCGCGCGTGGAGCATCTGGACAGCCCCGATTGGGTCGTCTTCGATCTCGACCCGGAGAATGTGGACTTCACAGTCGTCTGCGACGTGGCTTTAAGCACGCGCGAGATTCTGAAGGGCCTGGGGCTGGAGTCGTATGTGAAAACTTCCGGCTCGCGTGGGCTGCACGTCTACGTGCCGATTGCGGCCGGGCACGACTACGCGCAGGCCGCGCGCTTCGCGGAACTCGTGGCCGCGCGCGTCGTCGCCGAAAATCCGGAGGTCGCCACCGTCGAACGCTCTCTGCAAAAACGCAAGCGCGCGCGCATCTACGTAGACCACATGCAGAACGCGCGGGGCAAGTCGGTCGTCGCGCCCTATTCCGTGCGCCCGCGCCCCGGCGCGCCCGTCTCCGCGCCGCTCGCGTGGGAAGAGGTGGCGCGCAAAAAGATTCGCCCGCAGGACTTCACCATCAGGAACATCGCGGCGCGTCTGGCACGCAAGGGCGACCTGTTCAAGCCGATGCTCGGCGGCGGGCAAACTTTGTCGGCAGCACTCGGCGAACTCGAAAGCCGGTAGCGGCTTCGTTTGAAAGCGAAGCGGATTCAATTAAGATGGGAAAGAAACGACGCGGGAAGAACTCATTAACTTCCAAGCATGCGAGCGGGCGGGAGAAGCGATGACCGAAGGTAAAGACGACGGGCGTGCGAACGGCGACGGCCGGACGGCGGGCGGCGCGAAGAAAGCGGGCGGCAAAAAAAGCGCGAGCCGCAAGACGGGCACGAGTCGCAAGAGCGCGGCGGTTAAAAGCGCGCGCGGCAAAGACGCGGACGGCGAAAGCGCGCCCGGTAAACGCGCGCTCAGTAAAACTTCGGCCGAGACGCGCGCCGTGGGTCGCAAGAAAGTGATCGACGACGGCATCGACCGCGAGACGATCAGGCAGCGTCCGGCGGATTTACCGCTGATGGAACACCACTGGGGCAAGCTGCTCTTCATGCACTGGCCGATCTCGGTCGAACGCCTGCGCCCGCTCATCCCGCCGCAACTGGAGATTGATACCTTCGACGGCGAGGCGTGGGTCGGCATCACCCCCTTTACGTTGTGGGACGTGCGGCTCAGTTTCACGCCGCCCGTTCCCTACCTCAGCGACTTTCACGAGTTGAACGTGCGCACCTACGTGCTCTATCGCGGCGTGCCCGGCGTCTGGTTCTTCTCGCTCAACACCAACAGTTCCATGACCGTCTTCGGCGCGCGCACCTTCTACTTTCTGCCTTACTTCAACTCCGACATCGATCTCCGGCAGGAGGGCGACATCATTCACTACCGCCTGCGCCGCACCGAGGCCGAACGCCCCGCCGCGTTCGACGCGTCCTGGGAGATCGGCAAAGAACTGCCCGAAGCCGAGCCGGGCACTCTGGAATTTTTCCTCACCGAGCGTTACTGCCTCTATTCCGCCTCGGGCGAGAGCATCTACCGCGCCCGCATCAATCACCGGCCGTGGCCGCTCAGGCAGGCCGCGCTCCTCTCTTACGATTCGGACATCGCCGAGTCCGACTACCTGCCTAAGTTGAAAGGCAAGCCGCTCGTTCATTACGCGGAATCGCTCGCCGTTGACGTGTGGCCGCCGGAAAAAGCCTGAGACGAATTCGGCAAGGAAATGTGGCGCGGGCGCATGAAAATCTGTTCGACATCGTACAGACCCCCGCGCTCCGCCTCCTTATAATCTTCCACGTTCCCTGTTGAATAATTTGTTTCGGGTGCTTCCGGTGAAAGGTCTCCCCTTCTGACCGGGTGGCTTAGGGCTTGTCTACTACTTCGTGCGCGGCCATCCTCGCCCG
>DATCWB010000529.1:0-15653 GCA_036566625.1 Pyrinomonadaceae bacterium | reverse complement strand
GACGGTGGCGACGCTCTTGCTGACCTGTTTCGTCTTTCTCATCATCGGCTGGACGGGGCCGACCTCTTACGTGACCGCTCTCTCTATCGGGGCTATCGTCTGCATCGCCGCCTCGAACGGCGGCACGACTTCGCAGGACTTGAAGACGGGCTTTCTCGTCGGCGGCACGCCCTGGCGGCAGCAGATCGCGATCCTGATCGGCGCGGGCGCGTCCGCCCTCGTCCTCGGCCCGATCCTTCTCAGTTTGAACAACGCCTCGACCGTCTACGTGCAGGCGGGACAGTTGCAACTGCCGGCGGACGTGCGCATCGATCCCAATACTCTGACCGAGCGCGAGACGATCCCGGCCGATCAGGGCATCAGCGACACGAACACTTACCGCGTCTGGCACAAGATAGACGAGAAGGGTTCGCGCGCGGGCAAGTATCTCGTGGACGAGGGCGGGACGCCCGTCTATTTCGCCGACCCCGGCATCAACGGCACGTTCAAAGAGCGCGCGAGCGGCATCGAGGTAGACAAGTTTGCCGCGCCGAAGGCCACGCTGATGTCATACATCATCAAGGGCATTCTCAACCGGGAGTTGCCGTGGGGGCTGGTGCTGCTCGGCGTGATGATCGCGGTGGTGCTGGAGATGGCCGGCATCCCCTCGCTCGCCTTTGCCGTCGGCGTCTACCTGCCGCTCTCGTCTTCGTCGCCGATCTTCGTCGGCGGGCTGGTGCGCTACGGGGTTGATCGTTACCTGCGCCGCAAACTCGCGGGGCGTAACATGTCGGAAGACGAACTCGTCGCCGAGGGCGATAAGAGTCCCGGCGTGCTGCTGGCTTCCGGTTATATCGCGGGCGGCGCGATTGCGGGTATCATCATCGCGTTTCTGGCGGGCGTGCCCTACTTCACAGGCTTCAACCAACGCATGGCCGCTTGGGGCGAGCACAATCCGTTCCACGCAGGCGCGGCCTCGGACGCGCTGGCGATGATCCCGTTCCTCATTCTCGTCGCCCTGCTCTATGCGGTCGGGCGCGAATGGGTGCTCGCCTCGCGACGAGCCAGGGGATAAAAGGTGATTGCGGAATGCGGATTTCGGATCGCGGATTGAAAGAGTCTCACTTCTTCAATCCGCCATCCGAAATCCGCAATAGTTTTGGTTGCGGCAACGTTTCGCGCTGTTCTATCCTCTATCTAGTGTGACGCGCTCCCCGCGATTGCTACGTCGCACGGACGCGTCGCACACATTTCATCCATCCGAAGGAAATATCCAACATGCAAGAGTCCATGCCTCGCCGCATGCGCGCGCGTTCCGCCCGGTTCTTCGCCGCAGCGTTATTACTCCTCTTCGCTCTGAGTCCCGCTGCGAGCCTGACGGCGGGCGCGCAAACCGGAAACGCGGCGCAGGCGCGCACGCCGATTCAGACCGTGAGAGAGTTTTACAAGGCGCTGCGCGAGCGGCGTTTCCGCGAAGCCTTCGCGCTCTCGATCTACAAACCCGCGCTCGAAGGCTTGAGCGCGGAGGAGTATGCCGAGTTGCAGCCGGAGTTCGAGAAACTGGCCGGGGCGGTGCCGGAGGTGATCGAGTTCGGCGGCGAACAGATCAGCGGCAACACGGCGACGGTCTTCGCGCGCGTCGGCGGAGAGGCCGCGCAACTGGAAGCCATCACGTTGATGCGCGGGGCGGACGGCGCGTGGATTTTCGGCGACGCCGAGAACCAGGAGATCGTCAAACGCGACGGCAAAGAGTTCTTCCTCAAAGCACGCATTGAGACGCACCACAAAGAGGTCGAGGCTCTGCTCCTGAAGTTGGCAAACGCCGAGGCGGGTTACAGCGCGCAGAACGGAGGACGGTTCGCGGAAATGGGTGCGCTCGTCGCCAGTAAACCCGCGCTGCGCGAAGAGGTCGAAAGCTCGCAGACGCTCGGCTACACTTTTCAGATCACGGTCGGCCGCGACGGAAAGAGTTACAGTGTCCGCGCCGAACCCACCCGCTACGGGCGCACCGGCCTGCTCTCCTATTACATGGATCAGAACGGCATTCAGAAAAAGGATACGGGCGGCAAGCCACTCAATCCGCAGGGCAAGAAGTAAGTCGAAGCCGTCTTAAAACTTATGCCGGAGCTAATGCGTTCCATGGTCGCGCGCATGCGCGTGTACATCGGCAACCGCCGCCGCGCGCGGCGTTACCGCCGGAGCGTGCACTTCAGCGTCTCGATCTTCGACGCGAAACTGAGCCGCGAGCAACTCGAACACGCGCCCTATCTTGAAGGCGATACCTCCGACCTCAGCGAGAGCGGCCTCGGCCTGATAGTTCCCGCCATCCGCATCAACGACCGCTACCTGACCGCGACGGATCAGACGCTGCACCTCTTGCTCGAACTTCCCTCCGGCCGCGTCGAGATGCGCGTCGCGCCCGTGCGCTACGAACAACTCGAACGCGCGGGCGCGGCCTCCGGCTACCTCATCGGCGTCCGCATCGCCGGAATGAGCGACGACGACCGCGCGCGCTTCGCAGACTACCTGCGCCAGTTGTCTTAGAG
This sequence comes from Pyrinomonadaceae bacterium, assembly GCA_036566625.1. Classification (GTDB taxonomy): domain Bacteria; phylum Acidobacteriota; class Blastocatellia; order Pyrinomonadales; family Pyrinomonadaceae; genus JAIVJZ01. The sequence continues at coordinate 13,128 of DATCWB010000529.1, read as the reverse complement.
TCGCGTCGCCCGCCGCCTCGCCTGCTCGATCTTAATCTTTGAATAGCAGCCAGCCGAACTTTTCCGGCACGTGGAAGTTTGGTTCGGGCGCGAACGTCGGTTGCCACGCGATGTAACCGCGCGTCTCGCCCTCGCCCACGCAGCGGAACAGGTTCACACGCCAACGCTCGCCCGCGCGCGGGGCGGCCACGATGCCGAACGCATCCCACGGCACGCGCATCGACACCGTGACGGAATCGGCGTGGATGCGCGCCGCCGCAGTCATCCCCGAATAAAAGCCCCAATCGGTTTCGCGCCCCGCCGGTGTCATCCGCACGGCGAGATCGAGCCATTCGCCCGTCGGCGCGACTTCAAATTCAAAATAACGCGAAGGGTCGGACGCTCGCGGCGCGACGAACATCTCGCACACATCGCGATCCCACAGACCCATAGTTTTCCACCCGCGCTCGGGCGTTGCGCTCGCGACGAGCGGTTCGCGCTGCTCGCACACGAAGCGCGCCGACAACGCTTCTTCGTCCCATAGCAGGCGCGCTTCCGCCTGACGCGCCGGGGGCGCGGCCTCGCCTGACCAGTAACGCTCGAGCCTCAGGGGGCGCGCCCGCGCCCACTCTTCGTGGTCGAGTTCGGCGACGTTGACGCGCGTGCGCGCGCGCCGCGCTTCGACGATGTTGTCCTCGTTCATCATCCGTGTTCGCCCCTCGGTCTAAAACAGCCCGCGCACCCAGCCGCCGTCCACCTGCAAGGTGACGCCCGTGATGTAGGACGCGCGCTCGGAGGCGAGGAAGGCGATTGCCGCCGCGATCTCTTCGGCCGCGGCCAGCCGACGCATCGGCACTTGGGCCGCCCACATTCCGATCAACTCTTCCTTCGACTTGCCGCTTGTTCCGGCGCGCGCCGCGGCCAACTCGTCCTGCCGTTCCGTAAGTGTGTAACCGGGCGCGACGTTGTTGACCGTAACATTGTCGGCAGCGACTTCCGCCGAGAGCGTCTTCGCCCAGCCGGTCAAACCGGCGCGCACGGTGTTCGATAGCAGCAGCCCCTCAATCGGCTGTTTGACCGAGATCGAAGTGACGTTGACGACGCGACCCCAGCGCGCCGCGCGCATCGCCGACACGACCAACTGCGCCAGTCTCACCGCCGAGAGAGCGTTCAATTCAAACGCGCGGCGATACATCTCCAAATCCGCGCTCTCAAACGTTGCCGAAGGCGGGCCGCCCGCATTCGTAACGAGGATGTCCACGCGCCCCGCGCGCTCGCGTGCCAACTCGACGAACGCACGCGCGTCCGCGTCGCTCGTCACGTCGGCGCGCACGCCTTCGCACTCGGTTCCGGTCTCTTCCGCGATCTTTCGCGCAGCCTCGCGTGCGCGTTCCTCGTCGCGCGAACACAAAAACACGCGCGCCCCTTCGCGCGCCAACTCGCGCGCCGCCGCAAAGCCGATCCCCTTGCTCGCCGCCGCCACGAGCGCGACGCGCCCGTTCAATCCGAAGTCCATTGTCGAAGCCTCCGTGTGCCGAGATGATAGTTGACGCCCGCCCGCTTGTTAATCGCTTGAGAGGTGAATCTTCACGGCGGCGTCGCGAAGCGCGGCTTCGCTCGTGGCGGGAGGGTCGCCCGCTGCCGTCGATGTTTGCGGCGGCGGCCTATGCTCCCTGTTCCACCAGCGCGCGGTGGCGAACCACAGCAGGCCGGGCAGGAGAAAGAGGACGCCGATGCCGACGGTGACGACGCGCGGCGAATAGTCGAAGCGGTCGAGCAGTTCGCCCGTGATGTAGTTGGAGGCGGCCATCGTCAGCGTGAGCAGGGCAAGCTCGGCGGCGAAGACGCGACCGCGAAAGTTGTCTTCGACGCCCTGTTGCAGCAGCACCGTGGAGAAGACCCAGAGGATGCTGCCGCCCATGTGCGCGATTGCCAGCACGACGAGCGCGACGGCGTAGTTGGTCGCACCGCCGAAGGCCGCGTAGAAGACTCCGCCGACGAGAAACGAGAGGCCGATGATGGTCTGCATGCGCGTCCGCGATTCGCGCGCGAGGCGGCGCGCGAAGACCGGGCCGATGGCCGTGCCGATGCCGCGCGCCGCGTAGAGCACGCCGATCCCCGTCGCCGCATTTTGCCCGACGGGGAAAATTTTCTCGCCGAAGACCGCGAGCAGCGCGAGGATGCCGCCGCCCAGACCCCACGCCGGTTTCACCGCCATCAGCGCGAGCACGCGCGGTCGCGTGCGCACGTAGCGAATGCCTTCGAGCGTATCCGTGATGCCGAGCACTTTCGCGAGGGTGAGCGGGGTCTTCTCGCGCGGTGGGCGGCGGGGCAGGCGCACGCTCCAGATGAGCGCGGCCGAGACGAGATAGGTGGCCGAGTCCACGACGAAGGCGGCGTCTGTGCCGAACCAGCCCGTCACCAGCCCGCCCGCCACCGCGCCGAGCGTGAGCATGGCCGACCACGTAACCGAGGTGATGGCATTGGCCGAGACGAGTTCGCGCTCCGCGACGATTGAAGGGATGGCGGCAGACTTCGCCGGCTCGAAGAAGGTCGAGAAGGTGAGTTGCAGCACGGTCAGCACGTAGATGAGCCAGATTTGATCGGGGCGGCGCACGAACAGAAAACCGAGCACGACGACGGCGCGCAGCACGTCCGACACGATCATGATCGTGCGCCGGTTGAACCTGTCCGCGACGACGCCCGAGAGCGGCCCGACGACGACGCTCGGCAGGAAACGCGCCACCATGATCAACCCCACGTCGCGCCCCGAGCCGGTCAGGTTCAAGACAAGCGTCATCACGGCGATGGTGTCGAACCAATCGCCGAGTTGGCTCACCACCTGGCCGAGCCACAGTTGCCGGAAGCCGCGATTCTCACGCAGCAATTCGAGATAACCGACAGACATAAGATTAGTGACAAGTGACGAGTGACAAGTGACGAGATAAAAACCAAAGGCTTGCTTCGGCTCGCCACTCGTCACTTGTCAATCGTCACTGTTTTTGGAGAGTGCGCCAGCCGGGCGAAGGTTGTCAACGAGCAGAGATGTCCGGTTGAAAAAAAACTGGAAGTGCTCACGCGCTTGGTTTCGAGCCGGGCGGGGTGTCGGTCAGGGCGCGACTGTGAAGTCAGCATGACGTGTCAGGTTGACGGGAAACTGTGCGAGGCGGGCTTCCGGTTTTTAGACGGATCGCCCGACCGCGCTCTTTGGCGAGTTTTGCGCCGTGTTCATCGTGCGCCGCGTGCGGCACGCGGCTTGTTTAAGAGGTGGTGCGGCTTGAAGCGTTAACGCGCTTCTTCGGACTCACCGCACGGAGTCCGAAAAGCCGCACCAATTTTGATAACCCGACCGGTCGCGGAGTGATTGCTGTCCTTGGAGTTTCAACAGCCCGCGCTCGCGACCGGAGACGGAGTAGGATTCTCACCCCTGACGCGGCGAGTGAGTGCCACGCACTCGCCGCTTGCCCACGCCGTCGCTGAAGACGAAAGACGATTTGCTCCCGTTGGTCGTCTTCAGCGGCGGGCTTTTCAGTGCCGGCAGGAAATCGGACGGGGGCGCATCATGACACCCGAAGACAAAAAGCGGCCGCGAAATTTTCGCGGGCGGAGGATGGATTGAAAATGATTGACATGTCGGACTACAGCCGCGCGGCTAAAGTCTACTGGGTCGCGCTCGTCTCGGCGGGCGCGCTCATCATCGCGTGGGGGCTATCGCAGTGTCTCTCGTTCACCCGGCCGCAAGGCTTGCAGTTCCTCGCGCTCGCCAGTTTCGTCGTGCTCGCAAGTTCTCTCCCCATCCGCATCCCCAACACCTCGGCCAGCATCACGGCGAGCGACGCTTTCATCTTCCTCGGCGCGATCCTGCTCGACGTGCCCGCCGCGCTCGTGCTCGGCGCAACGGGCGCGCTCATCAGTTCGCTCTGCACTTCGCGCCGCGCGACGAGTTGGATCGCCGCGCCCGCCACGATGTCTTTGACGGTGCTCGTCTCGGCCACCGCCTTTTATTTCCTGCTCAACTCTTACGCGGGCGTCGCGCGCCAGCCCGTCGGCATGTCGCGTCTGACGTTTGAACAACTGCTGATGCCGCTCGTCGTGATGGCGCTCCTGCAATACTTCTTCAACGGCATGCTCATCGCCGCGCTGCATGCGTTGAAGGGGCGCAGTTCGATCTGGAAGTTCTGGCGCGACGGTTATCTCTGGACTTCATGCACGTTCTTCGCCTCGGCCATCGTCACCGCGCTGCTCTATCTGGCGATCCAAAACTTCGGCCTCATCTACGTGCTCCTCAGCGTCCCCGTCATCGGCGCGACGCTGGCGACGTACAAAATCTATTTCGAGCGCATCAACGAGAATTCGCGCGAGAACGCGGAACTCGCACGCCTTCACTTCGCCACCGTCGAAGCCCTCGCCACGGCGATTGACGCCAAAGATCAGACGACCCACTGCCACGTCCGGCGCGTGCAACTCTACGCGGCGCGGCTCGGCGAAATACTCAACCTCACGCCGAGCGAGATCGAGGCGCTCAGGGCGGGCGCGATGCTGCACGACATCGGCAAGCTCGCCGTGCCCGATCACATCCTGAACAAGCCGGGCAAGCTGACCACGGCCGAGTTCGAGCGCATGAAGGTTCACACCATCGTCGGCGCAAGCATCCTCGAACGCATTGATTACCCCTACCCCATCGTTCCCATCGTGCGCTCTCATCACGAACGCTGGGACGGCCTCGGCTACCCGGACGGCCTGCGCGGCGAAGAGATACCATGGACGGCACGTATCTTCGCCGTCGTGGATTGCTTCGATTCGGTGCGCGAGGATCGCCCGTACCGCCGCGGCCTGACGTGCGAGGAAGCGAGCGCAATGCTCCTGCGCGGCGCGGGCACACACTTCGATCCGAAAGTCGTCGAACTGTTCCTCAAACACCTGCCGCAGTTCGAAGCGGAGATCGCCGAACTCGGACTCGACCATCACGGCTTCACGAGCCGCGAGGCCGAGCCGCGCGCCCTCGTAGAAGCGAGCGGCGCGGGTCGCGCCGCCGACGCTTCGGCCGCACAGCCCTTCAACCCGAAACGCTTCCCCGTGCCCGCCTATCTCGAACAGATCAAGAGCGCGCACCGGGAGGTTTACGCGCTCTACGAAATCGCGAGCACCTTCGGCGCGTCGCTCCGGATCGAAGACCTCAGCCAGATTCTCGTCAACAAAGTCGGCCACATGATTCCGTTCGACACCTGCGCCGTCTATCTCTTCGACGATTTGAAGAATTACGCGACCGTGACGCACGTCAGCGGGCTGAACGCCGAACTCCTGCGCGGCCACTGCGTTGCGCCGGGCGAGGGCGTGATCGGGTTCGTCGTCGCCAATCAGCGTCCCGCCACCGGGTTCGACCCGATGCTGGATTTCGCCGCCTTCGCGCTGCCCGAGGCGCAAAGCTACCGCTCCATGCTCGCGCTGCCGCTCGTCAAGGACGAACGCCTGCTCGGCGTGCTCGCCGTCTATTCGCTCCGGCCGGAGCATTACACCGACGACCACCTGCACCTGCTCGACACGGTCGCCCGCCTTGCCTCTGATGCCTTCTCCAACGCCCTCCATCACGCCGAGGCCGAATCGAACGCCCTCACCGATCCGCTCACGAACCTGCCGAACGCGCGCGCCCTACACATCCGCTTCTCCGAAGAGGAAGCCCGCGCGCGCCGCAACGGCACGTCCTTCCAGGTCGTCATGCTCGACCTCGACGAGTTCAAATTGGTCAACGACACTTACGGTCACAGCATCGGCGATCAAATGCTGCGCGAGGTGGCGCGCGTCCTGAACGCGCAGCTTCGCGAGTATGATTTCCTCGCGCGCTACGCGGGCGACGAGTTTGTCGCCGTCGTGCAAGACCTGCCGCGCGCGCAGGCCGACGACCTCTGCGAGCGCATCGAGAGGGCTATCGGCCAACTCTCGCTGCGCGTCCCGCCCGATAAACGCGCACGCGTCGGCATCAGCGTCGGCTCGGCGCGTTTCGGCGCGGACGGCGAGACGCTGAACCAACTGCTCATCGCCGCCGATCAGGCCATGTACTCCGTCAAATCCGATCACAAACAACGCCGCCGACACAACCCCGGCGCGCCCCTCTCAATCGTCGAAACCCCCACCGGCGAACTCGCCACAACGGCGATCAATTAAGCCGTTGGCCGTCGGCCGTCGGCCGTCAGCCAACACCATGAGCGGAGCGGAGTTCTGAGAACAACCGCCCGCTCATGTCTGATAGCTGACGGCCGACGGCTGAATGCTATCTTGACATACCCGCCCGACATCGCTTTCAATCGTTAAAGAGGCTCAGGGCTGCGGCAAGCGTCGCCGGCTTGAATGCGCTTCGTCAGAGTCTTAACCTTGCGCGCGAACCCTTGCACCGGGATTGTTTCGATCGGTTCTTCAACTGTTCGCCGGGAGACGCCTGAGGGTCGGCGCGTCCCTTACGAAAGCATGCCGGTTTCTTCCACCCAAGCAGCGAAAAATTTCACCCTGCTCATCGTTGACGACGACGAACAGATGCGCGCCTCTTTGCAGCACACGTTCGAGAGCGCGCAACATCAGGTCAAAGTCGCCGCCGATGCGCCGACCGCCCTGCGCATGCTCCACCGCGAGCCATGCGATCTGATTCTCCTCGACATCGAACTGCCCGGCGTGGACGGCCTCGCCCTATGCCGCCTGTTGCGCGCGCAGGAGGCCACGCGGCGTCTGCCGATCATCGTCATCTCCGCGCACGACGACGAGGAACGCAAGGTCGGCGCGTTCGCCGCCGGGGCCGACGACTTCATCGTCAAACCGGCGACCCGCCGCGAACTGCTGTCGCGCGTCGGCACGCAGATCGAGGCGGCGCAGCGCGAGCGCGCGCTCGTCGGCAGTAATCGTGAACTCGGTTTTCTGGCCGATCTGGGGCGCGGCCTGCTCGTCGCGCTCGAACCCGTGCAGGTCGTCCGGCGCGTGGCGGGCGCAACCTATGAGGCTGCCAACGCCGCGCTGTGCGCGGCCATGTTGGAGCCGCGGCCACCCGGAGAGGGCGAGCACGCGCGCGACGAGGGCGGCGGCGCGGTGGTGGAGTTAAGCGACGCGGCGGCCTGTGTGTTCGACCGCGAGGGCAGCGCGGAGGGCGGCGGTTTAATTGACCGGACGAAACTCACGCGCTGGCTCGCCACCGACCCCGCAACCTCCGTCAGACTGGAAGACGCGTCGGAGTTTTTCCTGCGTGACGAAGCGCACCGCATCGAGTATGTCGCGCCCCTACGTTTCGAGGGGCGCGCGCTCGGCGCGCTGGTCGTCGCCTTCGACCGCGCGGAGGATTGCGGCGAAACCGAGAGCCGTTTGATAGATGCGGCGGCGCAACAGGCCGCGCTCGCCGCGCGCATCTCGTCGCTCTACGAGGCGGCGCGCGCCTCGTCGGCCAGCTTGGCGAAGGAGGTGGAACGCCGCACCGCCGAGGCCGAAGCGCAGAGACGTTTCACGGAAGCCATCATCGACACGCTGCCCGTCTCGCTCTACGCGGTGGATCGCGAACACCGCATCGTCGCGTGGAATCGCAACCGCGAACTAGGCGGGCAGGGCATCCCGCGCGGCGAGGCTCTCGGGCGCAACATCTTCGACGTGCTGACGCGCCAGCGGCGCGAAATTCTGGAACGCGAATTCGGCCGCGCCTTCGAGACCGGCCGCATCGAGCGCATCGAACAGGAATCGGTCGCTTCGGACGGCACGGCGAAACACTGGTTGGTGAGCAAAGTCCCGATGCGCGTCGGGGGCGACGAGGTGTCGCACGTCATTACGGTTGGCGAAGACATCACGACGCGCGTCGAGGCGAATCGCGCCGTCGCGCGGACGGAAAAACTCGCGGCTGTCGGAAGACTCGCCGCCGGGGTCGTCCACGAGATCAATAACCCGCTCGCCACCATCGCCGCGTGCGCCGAGGCTTTGGAGACGCGCGTCGCCGAAGGCGCGTTCGGTCAGTCAACGGAGATCGAAGACCTGCGCGAATACCTGTCGCTGATTCGCAGCGAGGCTTTTCGTTGTAAGACGATCACGAACGGGCTGCTGGATTTCAGTCGCAACCGCGCGGGGCAGCACGCGCCCGTCGAGTTGGGCGAGTTGCTGGCGGCGGCGGCGCGCCTGCTGCGTCACCAGAAGCGCAGTCGCAACGTCGAGATCGAGGTTGACGCTCCGGCGGAGGTGGCCGCCGTGTCGGGCGACGCGGGGCAGTTGCAGCAGGCCGTCATCATCCTCGCCGAGAACGCGATTGACGCGATGCCGCAGGGCGGCGCGCTCGTGTTGCGCGCGCGGAACGAAGGCGCGGGGGTGCGCGTCGAGGTGTGCGACACGGGCGTGGGGATTCCGCAGGAGAATCTGGCGCGCATCTTTGATCCGTTCTTCACGACGAAGGAGGTCGGGCAGGGAACGGGTCTCGGGCTGGCCGTCTGTTATGGTATTGTGACGGAGCACGGGGGGCGCGTCACGGTGGATTCGGTGGTCGGGCGCGGGACGACTTTCACGCTTGTCTTGCCCTCGCTGAGCGAGGAGCGATTGGACGGAGGCCGAGCGAGTTGAGTAACGAGCAGCCGAGCAGAATTCTGGTGGCCGAGGATGAAGCGAACCTCCGGCTGGTTTTGCAGAAAGAACTGCAAAGGCAGGGGCACGAGGTGCGCGTCGCGCCCGATGGCGAGGCCGCGCTGCGCCTGCTGGAAGAGAGCAACGTTGACGTGCTCCTGTGCGACATCAACATGCCGCGCATGGACGGACTCGAACTTTTGCGACGCGTCCACCAGCGGCCGAACCCGCCCGAAGTGATCATGTTGACGGGTCACGCCACCGTCGAGACAGCCATCGAGGCGATGAAGCTCGGCGCGTATGATTATCTCTCCAAGCCCTATCACATCAACGAACTCGACACGCTCGTCAAACGCGCGGCGGAGAAACGTCGCCTGCGCGTGGACAATCAACGCCTGCGCGCGCAACTGGCGCGACAGTCGGGGATGCCGGAGATCGTCCACGTCTCGGACGCGATGCGCGAGGCTCTGCGTCTCGTCGAGCGCGTCGCGCCGTCGGACGCCTCCGTCCTGATCACGGGCGAGTCGGGCACGGGCAAGGAACTCATCGCGCACGCCATCCACCGTCTGTCGCAGCGCAAGGATGCCTCGTTCATAGACCTCAACTGCGCCGCCTTCCAGGAATCGCTCCTCGAATCCGAACTCTTCGGCTATGAGGCGGGCGCGTTCTCCGGCGCGAAGGGGCGCAAGCTCGGCCTCTTTGAACTTGCCGACAACGGCACGCTCTTTCTCGACGAGGTGACGGAACTGCCCGCGCCCTTGCAGTCGAAACTGCTGCGCGCGATTGAGACGCAGACCTTCTACCGCGTCGGCGCAGTGCGCAAAGTCCAGGTCAACGTGCGCATCATCGCCGCGACGAACCGCGACATGACGCAGGCCGTCTCCGACGGCAGCTTCCGCGCCGACCTGCTCTACCGCATCAACGGATTCCAGATCAACCTCGCCCCCTTGCGCGAACGCCCCGAAGACATCGAGCCGCTCGCGCAGCACCTCGTACGCCAACTCGGCGGCCTGAACCCGCCGGAGATCACCCCGGAAGCCCTCGCCGCGCTCGCGGCCTACCCGTGGCCGGGCAACGTGCGCCAGTTGCGCAACTGCCTGGAGCGCGCCGTGCTGCTCGCCAACGACGGGCGCATCACGACGAACGAACTGCCGCCCGAAATCGCCAACCCTGCGGCGGCGGCTACTGCGTTTGTGCCGGCCTACGCGGGCGCGACGGCGGCGAGCGCGGGCAGCGCGCCCGTGGAAGGCGGTAACGCCGTCGTACAACCGCCGCTCAGGGAGGTCGAGCGTCAACAGATCGTCTCCGCGCTCGAACAGACCAACTGGCATCGCGGCAAGACCGCCGAAATCCTCGGCATCTCGCCCTCCACGCTTTATCGCCGCCTGCGCGATTACAATTTGACGCGACGCAGTTAGCCGTCGAAGCAGGATTTAAACGAAGCCGCAAGAGGCACGCAGACAAACGAGAACTTGAAAAGTTCCAGACTCGTTTGTGCGCGTGCCTCTTGCGGCTTAATCGTTTATCGGGCGTTGATGTGCTTTAACTGCTGGCCGGTGCGCCGCTCTTCGAGGGGGCCTGGTCGAGATCGCGCTGTGCGGCCTCGGCCTTGTCGCGTTGGCCTGTGCGGACGTACAGCGTGATGAGTTGACGCAGCACGTCCGGGGCGGCCGGGTTGAGTCTGCGCGCGGCTTCGTAGTGCTTGATGGCGTCGCGGTCGCGCCTCGCCGCAGCGAGGAGCGCGGCGGTGCTGGTGTGCGCGTAGAATTCGCCGCCCACGCGGTTAAACTGTTTGAAGGCGTCTTCGTATTTGCCGAGGCGGCCGTAGACGAGCGCGAGATTGCCAGCGACGCGCGTGTCGGCGGGGGCGAGGCGCGCGGCGTCTTTGAGGCGCGCGAGGGCGTCTTTATAACGGTCGTCGAGGTAGAGCGAGTGGCCGAGGTTGTTCAGCACCTGCGCGTTCTGCGGCGCGACCGAAAGTGCGCGTTCGTAAAACTCGTGCGCCTGCTTGTGCTGCCCGCGCCGGTTGTAGGCGAGGCCGAGCAGGTTGTTCGCCTCGACGAGATCGGGGCCGGTGACGGCGGCTATGGACAACATCGAGACGGCCTCGTTCGTGTAGCCGTTCGCCAACAGCGCGCGCCCCTGCGAGAGCGGGTCGCCCGGCACGCCTTCGATAAATGGTGTGAACGGGCGCGGCACGTAGTCGAAAGATTGTTTCGCCGCGCCGGATGGCGGAGGCGGCGGGGCGATGACGGAACGGGTTGTGACCGGGGCTGGTGCGGCGGCAGTCGGCGGCACGCTCAAGACACGCTCGCCCGCGCGCGCGGAGCGGACGGCTGCTTCGGGCAACACTTCGGGTTGCGACAGAGCAGGCGACGGTTCGACGCGCGCCTGAGCGTTCGGCCGCTCGCTCGACGTTTGATTCCCGGCGGCCGCGCTTTCCGGCGCTTCCTTCTTTTGCTTCTCTTTCACTTTCGCGCGCGCCGTCTGGTCGCCCTTATCGCCGCCGAAAAGTTTTGCGAGACCGCGAAAGGGCGCGGTGATGATGCGGACGAACAGGTTCGGCCGTTTCTTCGCAGCAGTCGCCGACGCTTGCGCTTCCTGCGTTGTCGCGGCTTCGCCCGCCGGCTCGATTCGTCCCTCCGGTTGATCGTTCGAGAGACGCGCACGCATCGACGCGTCGCGCGTGTCGTCGTTCAAGCCCAACGCATGCAGCGGAGTCAGGGAAGTGAAGACCAGCGCACAGGCGCAGGCGAGACGTGTGACTTGAGAAAAACGCACGGCGGCAAAATCCTTTCGCGAGAGCGACCTGCCCGCAACCCGTGAGTCGCGGGCTGATGGGTACACCGGAAGCGCCAAGACTAAACTTCGCGCGAGTGAATCTTAGGGCAGTCTGTGAGTAAGGTCAAAAGCCCACATCAAGACTTATGAAGCGCGCGCGTTAAAAGCCGCGGCGCGGGCTGGAATCATCCAATCCGCGCCGTGGCAATCGGGGAGAGCAAGAGAGACTGAGGGTGCAAGAGAGACTGAGAGTACAGGAGAGACAGGGGGTGCAAGAGAGTGGTCCGGTAGAGCCGTAGAATCTTTAAGCCGCATCGTTTCTCTATCGCACTTGAAGTAAACGCCGAGTCCACCGTTTTTTCCGCAAAACTCCGGCGAGAAAATTTTCGCGTGGAACATTAAGGCCGGGAGCGTTTTTTCAGTCCGCGCTGGCGGCGAAGGCGAGGCGGTATTTTTCCGGGATGGGGACGGGGCGGCGCGTGTCGAGATTCATCGCCACGTGTACCTGCGTGGAACGCGCGCACAACGTCCGGTCGCCCGCACGACGCGCGGCGTATTCAAAGGTGGCGGAACTGTTGCCCGTGTGCGAGACGTAGATTTCCACGTCCGCTTCGTCGCCGTAGACGAGCGGCGCGAAGAACTCGGTCTCAGTCCTGACGGTAGGAAAGCCGATGCGCTCGTCGGCCATCAGACGCCGGTAGCTGACACGGCAGCGCGCGCCGAAGAACTCTTCGAGAGCGACGTGGAAATAATGAAAGATGTTCGGATAATAGACCAGCCCCGCCGGGTCTGTGTCGCCGAAGCGCACCGTGATGCGTGTGGAAAAGGGCATAAGGTTAAGTGACGAATGACGAGTGACAAGAGACGAGCAATAAGTTTGGCGCGTGACGTGTGACGGGCTGAAGCGGCTCGTTTCTCTCACACGAATCGTTAACGGCTCCGGCGGATGTCCGATTGGAAACGGGGAATGACCTCGTAGTGATCGTTATACTGCGCGCTGAAGCCCGTCACGACGACGCGCTGGTCGGGCTGCAAGCCGCTCACGTCAATCGCGGTCGAGACGTAGACGAACGCCTGAACTTCGCCGGAGCCGTCGTTGAGGAAGACGCGATAGCCGTAAGGCAAATCCTTGCCGACGGGTTTCGTGATCCTGCCCTCTACCTGCACGAGACGGCCTTCGGTCGCTTCGCCGATTCGTCCTGTCGAGACGGCCTCCACGCGAACTTTCATCCCCCGGCCAAGCACCCGTACGTTGCGCGCTTCGATGGGATCGAGGACGAGTTGCCCGAAACTGTCGGCAAGCAGTCCGGACGCGCGCACCCGTTGGCCGACGCGCAGGCCGAGATTCGGGATCATGCGGACGTAGAAGCCGCCGCTGCTGTCCTGAATGGCAAAACCCTTGTCGTGAGTGCCCGATGCGAACGCGCCGGAGGCGACGGTGACCGTGCCTTCGACCGTGACCGGCCTGCCCACAGACAACGTGCGCGCCTTGCTGATGGAGATGACTTCGGGCACAGCCTGTGGGTCACGGCTCGACTGTTGCGCGGCGACGGAGAGAAGTGCGACGCACCCGACCGCGACGACGGCGGCCAGAACATGTGCGGTAAATCGCCTTCGCGGTTTGAGCATCGAAATCCTACCCGTCCTTGAGTTTCCTGCGATCAATCTTGCCGCGATCATTTTTCGGGAGCGAGGCGACGAACTCGATCCAGCGCGGGTACTTGTAGAGCGCAAGGTGCGACTTGACGAACTCTTTGATCGACGCGGCCAACTCCTCGGTCGGCGCGAAATTCTCGC
>DATCWB010000528.1:0-9522 GCA_036566625.1 Pyrinomonadaceae bacterium | reverse complement strand
AGCGCGCACGGTGATCTTGGGGTTGTGCTTGGCTAAGACCTTGGTGATGGCCGCAGTTAAAGTGGTCTTGCCGTGGTCGACGTGCCCGATGGTGCCGATGTTGACGTGCGGCTTCGACCGGTCAAACTTCTCCTTGCTCATTGTGTGATAGCCTCTTTAATAAAGTATTTGGTTGTGAATCGCCTGTTTGATGGAGCCCGCGATGAGATTTGAACTCATGACCTCCTCCTTACCAAGGAGGCGCTCTACCCCTGAGCTACGCGGGCGCGTTACCCTATCGCCGTTGCCGTGCGCCTCGGTCAACCGCCTGAAGTGTGGAGCGGGAGACGAGGCTCGAACTCGCGACCCTCAGCTTGGAAGGCTGATGCTCTACCAACTGAGCTACTCCCGCCCGACGAAAGGGCGGAGGGATGAGGGATGAGGGATGAATTTAAAATTTCATCCTTCATCCCTCATCCTTCATCCCTCAAAATATGGTGCAGGGGGTAGGATTCGAACCTACGTAAGGCGTTAGCCTGCCGGGTTTACAGCCCGGTGCCATTAACCACTCGACCACCCCTGCACGGTTTGTCCAAATATCTGTTGGAGCCGGCGAAGGGACTCGAACCCCCGACCCTCTGATTACAAATCAGATGCTCTACCAACTGAGCTACGCCGGCACACACGGATCGCTCCGAGCACTTCCGACAAAACGCGAATAGTAACAATAGCTTCCCTAAAACGCAAGCCGCAGAAAGCGCCTGCGCTGATTTCGGACAGAGGCACGGTCAGTTTGAAGAAATTTGTTGACGCTCCGCATCGCCAGCAAGTAGGATTGAAATCGCCCTGTGTCGTGCGGCCACAGACGCCCGCACGGATTTCCGCCTCCTCCCAACGCCTGTCTGAAAGCTACGCAAAAAGCCTCTGCGGCTCGCTTTGAGCCTTGTCCGCCGTTTGCGGGCGGACTGTTTCCCTTAAATTCAGGAGATGTCACGTGCATACCCGTAAACACTTTCCGCGCTCCGGCGGTTTTGCCGCCCTACTTTTCGCTTTCTTCTTCGCGCTGGTTCAGGTCGAAGCCCAGACCACGCCCGGCAATATGAGCGGGACTCTAAACGCTTCCGGTGCCGCTACGCCGACGCCTTTGCCGGCGGCTCTCGAAACTGAACTCAGTTGCGCCGGTTATATCCAGTACGCTCCGAATTACAGCGGATTGGAGGTCGTCGGCGCGGAGCAGGAGCAGGAGAAGAACACTTTCAGCACCGGCGAATTAGTGTTCATCAACGCCGGCTCGCAACAAGGTGTGAAGGTCGGGCAGGAGTTTCAGGTGGTGCGCCCGCGCGGCCAGTTCACGACGAAACTGACGCGCAAATCCGGCTGGCTCGGCGTCTACACGCAGGAAGTCGGACGCCTGCGCGTGACGGTTGTGAAGGAGCGCATGTCCGTGGCACAGGTCGCAAACAGTTGTGAGATGATCCTGCTTGGCGATCTGCTGCGCAGCGTGCCCGGACGCGTCTCGCCGCCCGCGGGCGACACAGGCGACCTGGATCGCTTCGCAGACCCGACGGGCAAACAGAACGGCCGCATCGTGCTTGCGCGCGAGGCGCGCGAGATGATTTCGCGTCACCAGATCGTCTACATAGACCTCGGCACGGAAGACAATCTGAAGGAAGGCGACCGCCTGACCGTCTACCGCCCCGCCGGAACCGGCAACATCACGCGCTTCCGCGACGAAGAGGTGACGCCGTCGGCCAATTACGGCTTCGAGAGTGAGCGTTTTCGCGGCGGCAAATTTTCCATCCAGGCGCAGCGCGTCGAAGACCCGAACCGGACGGGCATCCACGGCCCGATGGTCACGACGCCGAAAGTGAAGCGCAGGCGGCCTCCGATGCCGCGCAAGATCGTGGGCGAGATCGTGGTGCTCAACGTGCAGGCACGGACGGCGACCGCCGTCGTCACGCGCGTCGCGCAGGAGATTCACACGGGCGACTTTGTGGAAGTGAAATAGACGGAAGTCAGACTTCAAGCGTGGCAAGAGTTTTTAAACGCTTGAACGGCAACGGCGCAGGCCGGAGGCGCGGCGAGACTCGCACCTCCGGCCTGCGTTGTACTTTTCAGCCGACGGGCATGCGCCCGGCCGCGCGGGTCGTGGCTTCGACCGCGCTGTGCGGCGTCTGCCCGAGCGCGGCTTCACGTTCGAGCGTGGCGCGCTCGACGGCGGATTGATAGAAGGCGCGAAAGTACTGGTACATCGAGAGACAGGCCGAGAGCACGACTACCCAGAGCGTCGCGCGCCCCAGCGTATAGAGCAGGACTTGCCAGTCGGTCGGCGTCGTCGCGCCTGCGCCGAGAAAGTGGCCGACGGCCTCGCGCAGTTCCGGCACAGACCAGACCTGTATGGCCGGGAACGCCTGCCCGAAGTTTGCCACCGGCGGCGCGCCGCGCACGCTCGACAGGATGAGCATCGTGATCGCCAACACCTGCGCGCCCATCTTGAACTTGCCCACCTTCGAGGCGGCGATCACGAGGCCATCGGCCGCCGCAATCGAACGCAAACCCGACACGGCCAACTCGCGCCCGATGATGATGACGACCGCCCACGCGGGCGCGAGGCGATTTTCGACGAGCGAGATGAGCGCGGCGGAGATCAGCAGTTTGTCGGCGATGGGGTCGAGCAGTTGGCCGAGGCGAGAGACCTGCCCACGCCGTCGTGCGATGTGGCCGTCGAGATAGTCCGTGAAGGCGGCAGCGAGAAAGAGCGAGGCGGCGAGGATGTGACGCGGCACGCCGAGCCAATCCTCCGAGAACGGCGTGAGCAGCACCGCGACGAGCAGCGGCACGACGAAGATGCGCGACAGCGTCAGCGTGTTTGGCAGATTCACCCTCACCACTCCCTCTTCGCAGAGACGCCTCGCAACCGGCGCAAAGACGGCCTGCAACTTCGACCTCGAACAACTCGTGCTTGGGGCGAAGTGTAGAAGTCGCGCGCGAAGAGTGTCAAGGGAGTTGCCGTTTGCGCGGCGTGACGATTCGGCCTGCGGGGCGGCGAACTAACACTCACGCGCCCCATAGACCGAATCGTTACGCCTGCTATTGCGCGACGGGCTTCGCGGCTTTCTTCGGCGGCGCGTCCTGCTTCGTCGGGGTGGCGGGCTTCGACGCAGATTCCAGACATTGCGCGGAGAGGCCGAGAATGGCCGTCGCACGTTGCGCGCGGTCTGTGAGGTTGCGCGCCAGCATGAGCGCGCCGTCGAAATCTCGCGGGCCGAGTTCGTGGAAGCTGTTTTCGAGGTTGAAGCCGGGGACGTTATAGCCGCTGTAGACGGAGAAGTTCTTGCCTTCGATGCGACGCAGGATAAAGCCCATGCTGAGTTCCGGCTCGTTGAGCGTGTTGATCGTCTTGATGGCTTCGGCCAACACTTCCGAGGCGCGCAGCGCGTCAAACGCGGCGTAGAGGTGCGTGATGCCGAGCAGGGTGCGCGCCTTCACGTCGGTGTTCGGGGCTTTCCCGGCCGCCGTCGCCACTTCGTCCAACAGTTCGCGCGCGCGCTTCTTATCTTCGAGTTTTTTGATCCCCTCTCTGGCGATCTCGAAGTAGAGGATGGCGCGGTGGTCGAGTTCGTCAATTTTGTCGGCCACGGTTTTCGCCTCGTCGAGCCGACCTTCTTTGACGAGCAGTTGCGCGCGTTTGAAGTTGAGCCAGTTAGACAACTGCCGACGCGCCTCCGACTCGCCGATCTTCTGCGCGAGCGATTCGACCTGTTCGAGTTGGGCGATGGTGTCGGCCGCCTGCGCCGCGTTGGCGATCAGACGCTCTTTCTTCTCGGGCGTCGCCTCGCGCTCGATCTCTTCGATGAGCGAGTCGAACTTGCTCTCCTTCTCCTGATCGCGCCGGCCTTGTAGAAACTCGGCCGCGCGCCCCTGCTCCTTCTCGCTGTTGGCCGTGTGCATGGATGATTTCAGGGCTGAGATGCGCTCGGCGTAGGCCGGGAAGCGCGCGGCGGCGAGCGATTCGAGGGTCGTCAGCGCGACGAGCATCTGCATCGTCTCCGGCCAGAATTTGTTCGGGTTCTCGGCATGCTGTTCCGGATTTTTCAGGAGCGTCTCGGCGCGCGCCAGGTAGGCTTTGAGGCTCAACTCCTGCAACGCGGCGTTCGGCTCGAACCCTTGCGGCACTTTGTAATGCATCATCATGGTGAGCGGCGAGATCGCGCCCGGCAGGCCGAAGGCGTAGACGGAGACGAAAGAGAGGTCTTCGGTCGTGCCGCTCTGTGCGTAGGCCGTGATGGCTTCGCGCGCGAGCCCGTCGGCGAGCGTTCGATTCGCGGCGGCGAGTTCGTAGAAGAGTCGCGCCTGCGTCACGTTGGCCGGGTAGGCGAAACTCTTGCGGATGAGTTCGAGCGCGACCGGCTGGTTGATCGTGAGCAGCGACGAGGCGAGTTCGAGCAACTTGTAGCCGGGGCTTTGGATGCCTAGCACCTGCGGTGCTTTCGTATCCGCCGCGCGCCGCGTATCTTCGGCCGCTTCCAACGCCAGTTTGCGCGCCCACTCGGCGTCGCGTTTGGCGATGGCGCGCAGCACGACCACGCGTTGATCCGGGAGAATGATCATCGCGCTGCGTCCCTCGTGCTTGGCCTCGTCGCCCTTTGCGAGAAAATATTTCGTCGCCAGTTCGAAAGCGTCCGCGAAGACGCCGCGCGCGGCCTCCTGATTGTAGGGCCAGAGGAGTTCGGCCGCGCGCGTCATCACAGTGATCTGCCCGACGGGACGCTCGAACGACTTGGCCTCCGCCGCCTGTTGCTGCACGAGCGCGAGGGCGCGCGTCTGATCGCAGGCGGGCGCGGCGTTGTTACGGTTCTTCGCAGTTTGGGAGAAGGTTGTATTGAACGCGACGAGCAGGCAGAGTGCGATACGGACGAGCGGGCGAAGAGGCGACGAGGGATTCACGATTTTGCTCCTGTTAGTTTGCGCTGGAATTTCCAAAGGCCGCGCTCGCGCCTGTCGGGGGCGGAGATGTTTGCAACTCTCAAAGTCAGATCGGCGGCCTGCCAGTTAGGACGGGCAAAATTTCCTTTTTGTTGCAGAAAATTTCACCCGAGTCGGGCTTGCTTGTGCTGCGGGCGAGGCTCGCGTAAAATGCCTGTTTCTGCGCTCCCGAAATTTTACGTCTGTAGCTACAGCGCAAGAGTGTTTTAAGAATGGCAATTGACCGTATTACGGTGCGCGGAGCGCGCCAGCACAACCTCAAAGACATCAGCGTTGAAATCCCACGCGACCGCCTGACCGTCATCACCGGACTTTCCGGTTCGGGCAAATCGTCGCTCGCCTTCGACACGATCTACGCCGAAGGCCAGCGCCGCTACGTCGAATCGCTCTCGGCCTACGCGCGCCAGTTCCTCGATCAACTCGAACGCCCTGACGTGGATTCGGTGGACGGTCTTTCGCCCGCCATCTCCATAGAGCAGAAGACCGTCTCGCGCAGCCCGCGCTCCACGGTCGGCACGGTGACGGAAGTTTACGATTACCTGCGCCTGCTGTTCTCGTCCGTCGGGCAACCACATTGCCACATCTGCGGCGCGGCCATCACGCGCCAGAGCGTCGAGCAGATCGTGCACAGCGTTCTCGCGCTGCCCGAAGGCGAGCGCGTGATGATCCTCGCGCCCGTCGTGCGCGGGCGCAAGGGCGAGTTCAGGAAGGAACTCGAAAAACTCGCCAAGGACGGCTTCCTGCGCGCCCGCGTCGACAACGAACTGCTCTCGCTCGACGAGGAGATCAAACTCGACAAGCGGCGCAATCACTCTATCGAAGCCGTCGTTGACCGGCTCCTGATCAAACCGGGCATCGGCGAACGCCTCACCGAATCCGTCCGCACGGCCTTGAAGTTGACGAACGGCGCGGTGCTCGTCTCGGTCGTCGACGGCGAAGAGAAGATGTACTCGGAGCGCATGGCCTGCGTGAACTGCGGCATCAACGTGCCGCCGCTCGAACCGCGCTCCTTCTCTTTCAACTCGGCCTACGGCGCGTGCAAACGTTGCCACGGCCTCGGCACCGTGCTCGAAGTTGACCCCGCCAAGCTCATCGCAGACCCGCACGAGCGCGCCGACAAGCAACTCTTCATGGGCGCGGCCGACAAGCAGGGTTCGGCCTACCTGCGCAGCGCGCTCGTCGCCGTGGCCGAACACTTCGGCGCGAGCGCGGGCGTCCCCTTCTCCGCGCTGCCGAAGAATGCGCGCGAGGCTTTCTTCCACGGTCTCGAAGGGCAGATCACTTTCCGGCAGGGACTCTACACTTACCAGAGCGATTGGAAGGGCGCGGTGCGCCACCTGCGCGAGCGTATGAACGATGCGCCGTCTGAAAAGGTGCGCGAGGCGTTGGAAGAGTTGGTGTCGCCCGTCGAGTGCCCGGATTGCCACGGCCAACGCCTGCAACCCGAATCGCTCGCCGTGCGCGTCGGCGGTCTCGGTATCACTCAGTACACCGCGATCCCTATCGAGGAAGCAGTCGCCGTCTTCGATAAACTCACTCTGAACGAGCGCGAGAATCAGATCGCCGGGCTGGTCTTGCGCGAGATACGTAACCGCATGCGCTTCCTCGAATCGGTCGGCCTCGGCTACATCACGCTCGACCGCCCCTCGGCCACGCTCTCGGGCGGCGAAGGCCAGCGCATCCGCCTCGCCACGCAGATCGGCTCCCAACTGCGCGGCGTGCTCTACGTGCTGGACGAACCTTCAATCGGCCTCCACCCGCGCGACAACCAACGCCTGATCGAGACGCTCTGCGCCCTGCGCGACCTCGGCAACACGGTGCTCGTCGTCGAACACGACGAGGAGACGATTCGCCGCGCCGATTATGTCGTAGACATCGGCCCGGCCGCAGGCGTCCACGGCGGGGAGATCGTCGCGGTCGGCACACCCGAAGAAGTCGCCTGCAATCCGAACTCCGTCACCGGCCTCTACATCTGCGGCGCGCGCAAGATCGATTTGCCCGCCGAGCGTCGCGCCCCGAACGGCCACAGCGTCACGGTGCGCGGCGCGCGCGAGCATAACCTCAAAGACATTGACGTGACGTTTCCGCTCGGCCTGCTGACGGTCGTCACGGGCGTTTCGGGTTCGGGCAAGTCAACGCTCATCGATGACATTCTCTACCGCGCCCTCGCGCGCCACCTCTACGGCTCGCTTAACGAACCCGGCGCGTATGATTCGATAGAAGGTCTGGACAACGTGGACAAGGTGATCGAGATCGACCAGTCGCCGATTGGCCGCACGCCGCGCTCCAATCCGGCCACCTACACGGGTCTGTTCACCCCCCTGCGCGAACTCTACGCCATGCTCCCCGAATCGCGCGAACGCGGCTACAAACCCGGACGTTTCTCCTTCAACGTCAAGGGCGGGCGTTGCGAGGCCTGCGAGGGCGACGGCCTCAAGCGCATCGAGATGAACTTCCTGCCCGACGTGTACGTGCTCTGCGACGTGTGCCGCGGCGCGCGCTACAACCGCGAGACTTTGTCCGTGAAGTACAAGGGCAAATCAATCGCGGAACTGCTGGACACGACCGTCGAAGAGGCTCTGCCGATTCTCGAAAACATCCCGCAGATCAAGCAGAAGATTCAGACGCTCCTCGATGTCGGCCTCGGTTATATCAAGCTCGGCCAGTCGTCCACCACCCTCTCCGGCGGCGAAGCGCAGCGCATCAAGCTCGCCAAAGAACTCTCGAAGCGCGCGACGGGGCGCACCATCTACATCCTCGACGAGCCGACGACCGGCCTCCATTTCGCCGACGTGCACAAACTGCTCGACGTGCTTCAACGCCTCGTCTCTCTTGGCAACACCGTCCTCGTCATCGAACACAACCTCGACGTGATCAAGAGCGCGGACTTCGTGATCGACCTCGGTCCCGAAGGCGGCGCGGGCGGCGGTCGCGTCGTCGCCTGCGGCACGCCCGAAGAGGTCGCCCGCGTCAAAAAATCTCACACCGGCCAGGCTCTCAGGCCGCTGCTCGGCGACTATGCCGCGAACGGCAATGGCCACAAGCCGCCGCGCAACGGGAAAACCGCGACGACGGCGCGCGCGGGCAAAAAGATCGCTTGAGGCGCGGTCAAAAAGATTGCTTGAAATGATGGCCGTTGGCGGGTAGCATGTCGCCGAGCCGTGAATTGTTCAGCCCCACGCACTTTTGCGGGGCGGCAAGTCCGGCATCCGAACATAAGGAGAACCCCCAATGACCAATCTTCGTGCCCGCGCGTTCGCGCCGGCACTCCTCGTACAGCTATTCATCGCCTTAACCATCTCTCAGCACGCATTTTCTCAAGAGGCTCAGACTGCGACCCAAACGGCGCAGCCGCCCGCCGCCATAGCGACGGCGGAAAAAGCCATGGCGAAAGAGGAAGCGTGTGAACAATCACCCGCCGCGACGGCCTTAACTCTTCCCGCACGCCTCGAACAGAGCGGCGCGGGCGAAGCGACCGTCCCTGCATCTCAACCTTTAACTTTCTCGTCGGCGCGAACGCTCAAGACCAACCCGGCGCGCACTTTCACGTTCGAGACTGAAGCCCGGCACGCCTCGAAATCTTTCGACGCCTCCGGCCTCTTCGCGCAAGACCCCGTCGCCGACGCGCAGCAGACGGGCGCGTCTGTATACACGCCTTTAACTTCGGAGCAGAAGATGCGACGCGCGTTCAAATCGGCCTTTCTCAGCCCGCAGGCGTACGGTATCTCGCTCGTCAGCGCGGCCATCACCGAGTACGGCGAAGACGATCTGCCGCACAAGGACACGGACGACCGCGTGGCCGACGCCCTTTCGCGTTTCGCCATCCGGTTTAGCCGCCGCGCCACTTACAACCTGCTCGGCAACGGCGTCTATGCGGTGGCCTTCCGGCAGGACACGCGGTACGAGCGCGCCGAGGGCAAGGGATTCGGCGGGCGCGTCGCACATGCCGTCAGCCGCGTCTTCGTCACGCGCGGCGACAACGGAAAACTTCAACCCAACTACTCTCGTTTCGCCGGACAACTCTCCGCCAGCGCGCTCTCGAACCTCTGGGAGCAGAGCACGCCCGGCCACGACCGCATCGGCACGGACGCCACCTTCAAACGCTTCGGCAAATCGTTCATCACCGGCTCGCTCTTCAACGTGATTAACGAATTCATCCCCGACATCAAAAAGATTTTCGGCAGGTAAGTTAGCGAGTTCCGCAGGTAAGTTCTCAAGCAGGTAAGTTCTCAAAATAGTCCGGCGCATCCGCCCACGCGATGCGCCGGACTATGCCCCCCACTGGTTTCCCGCTGGTTCATCTCGTTAGCGCAGGTGGACTGCTCCGCGCGAGCAGTTGAAGGCCGCTCGGGATAGGCCGAGATCAACACCAACGGCTCGGTCTCGCAGATCAGGTTGCCCTCTTTCATTATCAGGTAACGGCCGGCCGGGCGGCCCGCAGACGTGTCTCGCCGATTCCCGAAAGATTAAGGAGACGACCATGAAATCAATCGACCGGAAAGTCCTGGTGTTTTTGGCAAGTCTGGGCTTGGCGATGTCGGCGGCGGGCGGCGTTTC
>DATCWB010000527.1:0-22300 GCA_036566625.1 Pyrinomonadaceae bacterium | reverse complement strand
GCCGGTTCGTCGCCCGTCCGTGCCGGTGTTTTGATGGCGTCGAAGATGGCGGCGCGCAGTTTGGTGGCATCGAGTCCGCGGCGAATTTGCCCGGCCTGCACGAAGGAGATGAGGCCGGTTTCTTCGGAGACGACAACCGCGACGGCGTCCGTATCTTCCGTGATGCCGATGGCGGCGCGGTGGCGCGTGCCGAGGTCTTTCGAGAGGCGCGGGTTCAGCGTGAGCGGCAGAAAGCAGGCCGCCGCCGCAACCCTGTGACGGCGTATGACGACTGCGCCGTCGTGCAGCGGTGTCGCCGGATTGAAGATCGTGACGAGCAGGTCGTAGCTGAGTTCGGCGTCCATCTTGACGCCGCCGTCGGTCACGTTCTTCAGCCCGACGCCGCGTTCGATGACGACGAGCGCGCCCGTCTTCGTAGAGGCGAGCGTCGTCGCAGCCAGCACGATCTCGTCGTAGACGCCCTCGCCGAATTGCCCGCGGTGGCGTGCGAGACTCGGCAGGCGAATCTGGTTCCCGAGCGATATTAAAGCCTGCCTGATCTCCGTCTGGAAGAGCACGATGATCGCGATGCCGAGATAAATCAACGCGCCGCGCAGTACGAATTCGAGCGTGGCGAGATCGCGTTTGTAGGCTACCCAGTAGAGCAGCGCGAAGAAGGAGATGCCGGCGGCCATCGGCACGGCGCGCGTCCCGCGCAGGAGCTTCAACACCGTGTACACGATCAGAAAGACCAGCGCGATGTCGAGCAGGTTGCGCGGCTCGCGTAGTCTGTCCAAATACTCTGTGTAAGACGGTGCGAAAAACATAGAACTAAACGCGGAACGCGGAACGATGAATGAGAAGCGGAACACGGAAAACAGAATTCAGAAGAAATTTACTTCGCGGGTTTAATTCTGCATTCTGACTCCTGAATTCTGTTTTCTGTCTTCATCGTTCCTACTTCATACTTTCTTTCACCCGATGTGCTGCGGGATCGGCATGGTCTCTTTGGCTGTACTTTCCCGCGCGGTCTCTAAAAATATCATGTCAACTTTCGGCTCGGCTTTTTTGATCAGGGCTTCTACTTCGTTCACCGCCTGTTCGATCTCGTCTGTGCCCAATTCGTTACGAAAGTTAACGTGCGCATTGATCAAAATCTGCTTGGGCGCAAGGTGCATGGTCAGTAGCTCGACGACTTCACAGACATGTTCGTGGCTGAGGATCGCCTGCCGGATGCGCTCTACGGATTTCGGGATCGCCGCCTCGCCGAGCAGCAGGCCGCGCGACGAACGCGCGAGCGAGAAGGCGACGATGGCGAGCACGACGCCGATGGTCATCGAAGCCAGTCCGTCCCAGAACGCGCCGGGCGGCTGGCCTTCAAAGAGCGACGGGCCGACCTGATGATCCGTCAGGTAGATGCCCACTCCGGCAATAATCATGCCGAGGAGGGCGGCGCTGTCTTCAAAGATCACGGTCTTGGCGGTCGGGTCTTTCGATTCGCGCAGGTACTGGCCGAAGCTTAAGCCTTCGTGGTGCGCTTCCTTGATCTCCTGATAGAGAGCCAGCGCGATTGAGCCGGATTCGAGCACGAACGAGATGCCGAGCACCCAGTAAGCCCACGCGAGATTTTGGGGCGGGTGTGGATGCCAGAGCTTCTGGAAGCCCTCGTAGAGCGCGTAGCTCGCGCCGACGCCGAAGATGAAAATGGCCGCGATGAACGACCAGAAGAAACGCTCTTCGCCGTAGCCGAACGGATGCTTCTCCGAAGCCGGACGCTGGTAGAAACGCAGGCCGAGCAGCAGACAAACCTGGTTACGTCGTATCGGCCAGCGAGTGCAAAGACACGGCCATCATGCCCGACAAACCCGTGATCACGGCTGCGATAAACTTCAAAACGGTAATCAGCCCGTTCGCAATCGGCGCGCCCAGAACAGCCAGCATCTACAGCCTCTCTCACGGGGTCAAAGTTAAACGCATCCGCGCCGATTATGTCGAAAAGCTCGACACAAAGCAACAACAACCCCTTGCACACCTGCGCGCGGGCGGCAATATTCGGTAAAAACGGGTCGGATTATTTTGTTTCTTTGCGCCGCTTGAGGCGCGCGCGTTGGAGGAAGCCAACGAGTTCGCCAGCAGTGTTTAAGACGGCGAGCGCGCCCGCACCGTTCTGTTTCATCAGGGCATCGGCGCGAGAGAGAGGGGTGGCCGGGTCAACGAAGAGTTCGGGCGCGACCGGCCGCATTACGTCTGCGACGCGCGTGCGGTGGCGACTCGCGTCCGGGAGTTTTCGCACGTCCGAGAGCGTCAGGATGCCGTGCAGGCTGCGCCCGCGCGCGACAGGAAAAGCCTCCTGCGGATGCTGGGGCAAAAACAGGTCGATGAAATGGCTGACGAGCGTCTCCGGTTCGACCGAGATGGGCGCGCTCATCGCCTCGCCCACCGTTTGTAGACTTTTGTTTCCCCTCCCGACGCTCGCCGCCGCGCTATGCAGGAACAGCGCGACCACCACCGACCACAAGGCCATGAAGAGGTCGCCCGTCTTGAAGTAGAGCAGCAGGGCGAAGACGAAGAGCGTCCACGCGATGAGTTGGCCGCCTAAGCTGGCGATGCGCGTCGCCTCTTCGAGTTTCCCGTTGCGATGCCAGAGGAAGGCGCGCAGCACGCGGCCGCCATCGAGCGGGTAGCCGGGCAGCAGGTTGAAGACGGCGAGCATGAGATTCCAGAAGCCGAGAATGAAGAAGACCGCGCCGACCAACTTTTGCTCGAAGGCGGCGGCGATCATCATCGCGCCGAAAGCCACGACACAGAAGATGAAACTCGAAGCCGGGCCGGCCACCGCGATGCGAAACTCGGCGCGCGCATTGTCCGGTTCGCGGTCGAGCCGCGCCATGCCGCCGAACGGGTGCAGCACGATCTCCTCGGTCTCGATGCCCTCGATCCGCCCGACGAGAGCGTGCGACAGTTCGTGCCCGAAGATCGAGAGGAAGAGGCCGAGTGTCGTCACCAGCCCGACGACCCACGCCGCCGAGGGCGTGACGTTGACGTAGCGCACGAGCGGCGTGCCCTGCTCGAAGTTGCTCGCGATGAGCCAGGTGCTCAGGGCAAACACCATGAACCAACGGTAATCGATCCTGACGGGAATCCCGTAGACGCGCGCGACCTGTAGTTGGCGGTGGAGAATGCGTGCGAAAGACATAAAAGCCGTGACAAGTGACGAGTGACGAGTTTAAGACAACGGATGCGCCGTTTTTGTTCCCGGCCATGAGAGCCGTCAGCTATCAGCCGGACGGTTGATGCTGACGGCCGATGGCTGGCGGCTAGTCATAGGTTTCAAACGCGCCCGCGTCGGCGTCGAGCAGGAGCGAGGGTTCGTTGCGTGCGACGCGGCGCAGCAGCAGCGGGTCGTCGAAGAGTTGGGAGAGTCCTTTGACGATGGCGTGGCGCGGGTCTTCGGACATGTGTGTGGAGAGGCGCGTCTCGCTTTGCAGGAAGGCCGACATGCCTTCGAGCATCGCGCCGCCGCCCGTCAGCATCAGGCCGCGGTCGTAGATGTCTGCGGCCACTTCGGGCGACAACTCGGCTAAGCCCCTCTGCACCACGCGCGCAATACGTTGCGCGACGCCCTGCGCCGCCGCGCACACCTCGTCGCTCGTCACGTCGGCGGCGCGCGGCGTGCCGCTTTGCACGTCGCGCCCCTTGACGGTCATCGTTCGCAAGGGGTCTTTCGGTTCGACGGCCGATGCCAGTTCGATCTTCAGACGTTCGGCGGTCGGCGCGCCGATGATGAGGCCGTGATGACGGCGCAGTCGATCCATGATCGCCTCGTCCACGTCGGAACTGCCGACCCGTTCGGCCTGCGCGTAGACGATCATGCCGAGCGCGACGACGGCGACGTTCGTGGTCGCGCCGCCGATGTCCACCACCGCCGAAGCCTTCTGCTCGTCCACCGAGACGCCCGCGCCGATGGCCGCCGCCAGCCCCTCTTCCACCATGTAGACGCGCCCGATGTGCGCCGCCTCGGCCGCCGCCATCAGCGCGCGCTGCTCGACGTGCGTGACGCCCGACAGCACGCTCATCACGGCGCGGCGACTGAAATGCGAGATGCCGCTTCTGGCCTTGCGCACGAAATGATCGAGCATGCGTTGCGAGCGTTCGAAGTCTGCGACGACGCCGTCAACCATCGGCATGACGAGCGTCACATCGCGCGCCTCGCGCCCCTGCATCGTGTGCGCCTCTCGCCCGATAGCGACGATTTCGCCCGTCGTCTTGCTGACGGCGACGACCGACGGTTCATCCACGACGATGCCGCGACCGCGCACGGAGATGATGGTGCTGGCCGATCCAAGGTCAATCGCCATCGAATCGGAAACCAGATCGCGAAGCGCGTCTAAGCCCATCAACGCCCGCGTCTTTTGCATGAAGGAGCCTGATCTCATAACATCCGAAGCCTGAGCAAACGCCGCAGAAATTTTGTAAAAAGGGGCGCACACATCATAGCACAGGCGGGCGGGCGGGCGGCGCGACTCCGGTGGTGAGACGCCGCGGCGGCGGAGGCGCGTGGCGGCCGCGCAATAAGTTTCCGCGTTCGTAACATTTCGTTCAGGTCTTGTTAATCTGCGCCGCTTATACTTTCGCCTCTCGCAAGGCCAGAGTCGTCGAGTTCCGACCGCCTGTTTCATTCGACATTTCCGAGGTCGAAGAGGCTGTAGATTACCGCCGCGTGCGTCCGAACGCCTCTCCGGAGAGGTGTTCGCCGACATCATCCGCGCTCTTTGCTCTTTATTTTTCGCCTTAAGGAAGGACTACACAATGATTACTGCTGCCCGGCGCGCGCTTCTCACATGCGCCGTTTTCGTCGCTCTCAACTGCTGCGCCTTCGCGCAAACGCCCGTCACCGCGGCCGCCGCCGTAACGCCCGACACGAGCGCGCCCACGCCCGAGGCGACGCCCTTAGACGACGTGCGCAAAGAGTTGCGTGAACAGCGCGCCGAGATCGAACGCTTGCGCGCCGCGCTCGCCGAACAGTCGAAACTCCTTAACGAACTTCTCGCGCGCAGCGGTCGCCCCGACGCGGGCGCGGCTACGGTCAAAGAGGCAGTCTATTCCTCGGGCGACGTGACGGCCACCGACACGCTGCGCGCCGGTTCGCCGGGGCAAGAGGCGGCGGCAAAGAACCCGCAGACCGAGGGTGTGGACGCGCGCGTGCGCGCCATCGAGGCACAGGCGCAGAAGACGACCGAGACGCTCGCACGCCAACTCGGCTCGATCACCTTCAGCGGCGATATACGCTTCCGCTACGAGACGCAGTTCGGCCAGTTGAACGCCAGCGCGAACGCCGAAAACCCGGCCATCCTCGGCAACGAGTTGAGCGCGCGTAACCGCCTGAGATTGCGCGCCCGCCTCGCCATGCGCGGGCAGATCGGCAAGCAGTTCGATTGGGGGCTGCGCTTCGCCACCGGCACCCTCGCCGACGTGACGAGCACCAACCAGACGCTCACGGACTTCTTCAACCGCAAACAGTTCGCGCTCGATCAAGCCTACATCACCTATCGCCCCGCCGCCCTGCCCGGCCTGCGCCTGCAAGGCGGAAAGTTCGAGACGCCGTGGCTCTTCACCGAGATGACCTTCGACGCAGACATCCAGCCCGAAGGCTTGAACGAAAGTTACACGCGCGACTTCAAACACGGCCTGTTCAAGAACCTGACGCTCGTCGCATGGCAACTTCCGATGCTCGAACGCCAGGCGGCCTTCGTCCTCGGCGCGGACGGGCGCGCGAACATTGACGCCTCGCGGCGCGGCGGGCGCGACCTCGCCCTCTACGGCGCGCAGGCGCGCACGCGTCTCGCCCTCGGCGATAAAACTTCGCTCACGCTCTCGGCCGCCGACCTCTATTATTCCGGCACGCAATTCATCAGCCCCGCGCAGTTCTTCGGCGGCCAACTGCAAGTGCCCGTCACCGTCACGATCCCGGCGACGGCGACGACTGCGGCGCAAACGGTCGCGGGCTTCGCCGTCGTCCCGCGCGAGTTGCTCGTCGCGGGCAGCAGCCTCGGCGTCTCCATCGCCAACACTAACGCCGTCAACCGCGACGGGCGGCTCTCGTCGGGATTCAACCTCGTCGATCTCATCGCCCGCCTTGAATTCACGCACAGCACGCGCTTCCCCGTCACCTTGCTCTTCAACTTCGTCACCAACACGCAGGCGCACGATGTGGTGCTGGCGGGCGCGGGGGGCGCGAACCGCGTCGTCAAGAACGACGAGAACCACGGCTTCTGGGCGGAGATTCAGGCGGGCAAGACGCGCGAGCGCGGCGATCTGCTCTTCAACTACACTTTCATGCGCATCGAGAAGGATGCCGTGCTCACGCCCTTCAACTACTCCGACGTGATACAGCCTTCGGACGTGCGCGCGCACCGCGTGATCTTCACCTATACGGCCGACCCGCGCGTCCTGCTCTCGTTCACCGGCCTCGTATCCGAGCGTCCGCACGGGCTGGCCGGGGCCTTCGGCCAGACGCCCGCAGGCTCGCTCAACCGCGCGACGACGCGCCTGCAATTCGACACGGTGTTCCGTTTCTGAGACGGCGACGGCAGACGACGCGCGCGGCGGCGACTGTTCATCAACATTTAAGTTGCCGTTAATTTCACTGTAGCGTCGCGACGTTAGAGTCACCGCACCCCGCCAAACATTGACCCGCCTAACTAATGCGGACAGGGGTCGCGTCGAACTTCTCCCCGAAGCCTGACGCGACCCCTTTTTTTATGCACCGGAACAGAAGCCGAGCGCGACGGCCAACCTCAGGCCACTTGCGAATAGCGGACGACTTTTTCCGACGGGCGTGCCGAGTTTACGAGCGACTCGACCGTAGGCTCGACCGTGTAGGTGTCGCAGATCAAATTCTCCGCCGCCTTCGCGCCCACGGGCTTGGAGAAGAAATAACCCTGCCCGTTTTCGCAGCCCAGTTTTCTGAGCGCGGCGAGTTGCTCTTTCGTCTCCACGCCCTCGGCGATGACGTTCATGCCGAGGTTCTGCGCCAGGCTCACAATCGTCCGCACGATCTCCACGTTCTCGCCGTCCTCCGACATGTTGACGACGAACGAGCGGTCAACCTTCAACGTGTCAATCGGGAAACGATGCAGGTAGCTCAGAGAGGAGTAGCCTGTGCCGAAATCGTCGATGCTCAACTTGATGCCGAGCGCGCGCAACTTCTTGAGCATCTCGGTCGCCGTCTCGACGTTGTCCATCACGGCGCTCTCGGTGATCTCCAGTTTCAGCCCCTCCGGGTTGATCTTCGTCTCCTCGATGATCTGCGTCACGCGCTGGATGAGATCGGCCTGGATGAACTGCTTGCTCGACAAATTCACGCTGACGAACAGAGGCGGGTCGGACGGGAATATCTTCTGCCAACGCTCCATCTGGCGGCACGCGTCGCGCAGCACCCACTCGCCGATGTCAACGATCAAGCCGGTTTCTTCGGCCAGCGGGATGAAGTTGGCGGGCGAGATGAAGCCGCGCTCCGGGTGATTCCAACGCACCAGCGCCTCGAAGCCGGAGATTTTGAACGTCTCCAGATCGACGATTGACTGGTAGTAGACGACCAACTCGTTGCGCTCGACCGCCATGCGCAGCGCCGTCTCCATCTGTAGTTGATCGTTGACCTGCGCGTGCATCGCGGAGTCGTAGATTTCGTGGCGGTTCTTGCCGAGCGATTTCGCGCGGTACATCGCGGCGTCCGCATCCCTGATCAGCCCTTCGGCCTGATGGTAGCTCGTCCAACTGGAAGCCACGCCGATGCTCACCGTGGTGAACACCTCGCGCCCGTTGAGCGTGAAGGACGCCGCCAACTCGCTCTTGATGCGTTCGGCCACTTCGATGGCCTCGTTCTCTTCGTAAATGTCTTCGAGCAGGAGCACGAACTCGTCGCCGCCGAGGCGCGCCACCGTGTCGCCCGCCCGGACGCACTTCCAGAGGCGCACCGCCACCTCTTTGAGCAACTGGTCGCCGACGGCATGACCCAGACTGTCGTTGATGATCTTGAAGCGATCAAGGTCAACGTAGAGCACCGCGAACTTGCGCGCGTCGTTGCGCTGCGCGCGGGCGATGGCGAGTTCGAGGTGGTCTATGAACATCGCGCGGTTGGGCAGCCCCGTCATCACGTCGTGCATCGCCTCGTGTTGGAGTTGCTCCTCGGCGCGTTTGCGGTCGGTGATGTCCTGAATCTGGAAGACGAGCGGCGTCGAGGCCGCGTGCGAACCGCCCGCGAGCGACGCGCTCCACAGTCCCCAAACTTTATGCCCCGACTTGTGCTGGAAGCGCACCTCACACTGGTCGATGGTGCTGTTGCCCTTGCGCAGACGCTTGATGGCCTCGACCGCCACGCTCAAGTC
This sequence comes from Pyrinomonadaceae bacterium, assembly GCA_036566625.1. Taxonomy (GTDB): domain Bacteria; phylum Acidobacteriota; class Blastocatellia; order Pyrinomonadales; family Pyrinomonadaceae; genus JAIVJZ01. The sequence continues at coordinate 13,934 of DATCWB010000527.1, read as the reverse complement.
GTCCGGGTGAATGACCGTCAGAAAGTCCGTGACGATCATCTCGCGTTCCGAGTAGCCCAGAATCTTACAGAGCGCGCGGTTGACCTGTAGCCAACGCCCCTCGGAAGAGACGAGCGCCATGCCGATAGCGGCGAAGTCGAACGCGTTGCGGAAACGGTCTTCTTCGGCCGACGCGTTGTTGGTGTTAGCCACCGCCACCTGCGCCTGCGCGGGCACGCTGATGAAGTGGTTAGCCTTGTAAGAGGTGTAGGCGAAATACGCGATGGCGGCGGCCACCCCGACGAGTGTGACGAGGTTGAGGCCGACGACATGAGTGGCGGTCGCCAGCAACCCGGCGACACACCCGGTCGCCAGATAGATGGAGAGCGGCTTGAGATAACTTTTAACGAAAGCCTGCCAACGTTTCTGTTGTGGGCCTGCGCTGCGGCCGGTCAGTAAGATGCCCGCGCTGACGACCGACTGGGCGACGATTAACGCGGCGAGCGCGGTAACTATTGCGGGCGCATCCTGCGCCTGTAAGAGTTCGGGCACAGGGCCGAACCCGAAGCGGAGCAGCAGCGCGACGAGGAAGGTGGGGAGAATGGAGATGGCCGAGCGATAGATGAGCGCGGTGATGCTCTTGCTCGAATGAAGCAGCACGCACGGCGTGACAACGCAGGCGAGCACCGTCGCCGCTTCGGCGTCGAACATCAGCATGGAGAGGAGCAGGAAGCTGTCCGTGAGGTAAAGGTGGTTGCCTGCTCCGGCGATTTTCACAGGGAAGCTCGAACTGGCGCGCACCGTCAGGAGGGCGAACAGTAAAAGCGGGAGGCCGATATAAGCCACGGGCAGGCAATACACCGCCCCCAGAAAAATGACGGCGTATATTGACAGGATCACCTTCGTATAGGTGCTGACAGCTTCGTGTTCGCTCAGGCTCTTCATGTGGCTTCAATGGAAGTCGGGGTTGGTTTTAGCTCACCTTCGGCGAGCGTCTGACCTATTCGCTAGGCAATTCAAAGGCCACGTCGCACCCCGCCGGTAAACGCGCTAAATCCAGCCAACTCACGAAAAGTCGGGCGTGCCGAAGAGGGCTTAGTGACGCATCCCCCGTTCAAACTGACGTGCGACAAGTCAGTTTGAAAGAAATAACGTCATCCCTCCAGGTATGCACCCTCCTTCAAATTTCGACGATTTACTCTCCCGAACTCTCCGCCCACAGTTAACAAACTTTTAAGGCGACATTCACCCTGCCTTAACCCGCGCGGCCTACTCTCACGGCTTCACGAACGCGACACGCCCGCGCACTTTCAAACGGGCGGAAGTGCTTTTAGTAACCACCCGCCGCTTTAATTTTTAGTTGCAACCTACGGCCGCGCGCATCGCGCGCGCCGACCATGCCGACACCTGATTCGCTGGAGAAACTTATGAGTTCCAATATCGAAAGAAGTTTTATCTTGAACTGTAAAAAAGCGTCCGGCCTCTTGCCGCTGCTCCTCATCCTGGGAATCGCGCTGGCTCTCGCCCCTTCGAGCAAGGCGCAGTCCGGCCCGACGGGGAGTTTGAGCGGCGTGGTGCAGGACGCGAACGGCGCGCTCCTGCCCGGCGTTACGATTAACGCGCGGAACACCGGGACGGGACAGGCGCGCGCGGCCACGACGAATGAAGAGGGACGCTGGACGATCCCCGTGCTCCCCGTCGGCACGTACGAAGTCGCCATCGAGATGACGGGCTTCAAAAGGTTGGTGCGGCAGGGCGTGGAGGTCGAAGCCTCCGTCCCGCGCACGCTCGAAGACCGCCTCGAAATCGGGGAACTGTCGGGCGAAGTGATCACGATCACGTCGGGCGACTCGACGCTGCTGGCGACCGAGACGGCCACCACCGCCCGACAGGTTTCCTCCGAACAACTCGTCGCCATCCCGACCTCGACGCGCAGTTTCACGCAACTGCTCTCTTCCGAGGCCGGCGTCAGCGCGGAACTCTCGCCCGTGCTCACGAACGGCAACGGCAACGTCTCGCCCTCCGTCAACGGCACGCGCACCACTTCGACCAGCCTCTTCTTCAACGGCGTTGACGCCACCAACGTCACCAACAACGAAGGCTCTCTGAACGACAACATCGCCCCCGCGCCCGAAACGCTCTCCGAGGTGAAACTCCAGACCAGCCTCTACGACGCCTCGACAGGCAGAAGCGGCGGCGGCAACTTCCAACTCGTCAGCAAATCGGGTACGAACGAGTTCCACGGCACGGGTTATTACTTCGTGCAAAACGAGCGTTTCAACGCCAACGATTTCTTCTACAACAAGGACGGCATCGAACGCCCGCGCGCCCGCCGACACGAGGGCGGCTTCACCCTCGGCGGCCCCTTCGTCAAAGAGCGTTTCTTCTTCTTCGGCGGCTACCAGCGCACGAGCGCGAGCACCGGGTTTGTGCCGACGGCCAGCAGCCAGACCGTTCTGCCCGCCGCACTCCGGCTCATCAGCGGCGCGCGCACGGCTGAGAACGTCGTCGCCGCTTTCAGCGCGCTCAACCCCTGCGTGCGGAACGCCGTGGGCACGCCGGTCTCGGGCTTCTGCCTCACCCCTGCGCAAATCTCGCCTATCGCCCTGAATCTGCTGAACGTGTCGAACCCGATCACGGGCGGCTTTCTCATCCCCGCGCCGCGCGCCGGCCTGCCGACGGTCTTCAACGATCAGGCGGTCGCAGGCTCGAACGTCACGCTTTTCGGCGGCAACCCGCTCGTGCGCCAGCGCAACGTCTTCCCCGCCGAGTTTGAGCAGGATCAGTTCACGCTCAAACTCGACGGCCAACTCACCACGAACAACCGCCTGAGCGGCGCATTCTTCTTCGCCAACTTCCCCGGCTTCGATCCCTTCAACGCGCCTAACAGCCAGGCCTCGCCCGCCGGCCTCGTGCGCAACGACCGCAACCGCACGCTCGCCCTCTCCGACGTACACGTCTTCAGCCCGACGCTCATCAACGAAGTCCGCTTCGGCTACTTCTCTTTGAACAACTCGCGCTCCTTGCGCGACGACTTCGCCGCGATCACCAGCGCGTCGGTGGGCATCGAAAACCCCGCGCTCTTTTTCGACAACAGCGTCGGCACGCAACGGCTCGGCCAGTTCATCGGCCGGAACAATCTCGCCAACTTCTCCTTCGGCGGCCCGAACGACTCGTTCAACCGCCGCAAGCAGCAGACCTACAGTATCGCCGACAACGTGACGCTCATTCGCGGCGCGCACACGCTGCGCTTCGGCGGCGAGTTCAAACGCTTTCAGTTCGACACCAACCTGCCGGAAGAGCAGGCGACGGAGTTTGAGAAGTTCGACAACTTCACGCAGTTTCTCGCCGGGCGCGCCACCGAGGCCGACACGCAGTTCGGCATCACCGACAAGAGTTTCCGTTTCCGAGACCTCTCCGGCTACATTGCCGACGATTGGAAGTTCAACCGGCGGCTGACCTTCAACGTCGGCCTGCGCTACGAATTCTTCGGCACGCCGGAGGAGCAGAACGGGCAGTTCGGCAACTTCGACCCCGCGCTCCTGACCAGCACCGAGAACCCTCTGAGCGGCTTCATCGTTCCCTCCAACGCGCAGACGACCGGCTTCAGCGCGCTCGACAGCGCGCTCGCCGTCACCGCCAGAGCGAATAACAAGTCAACCATCAACCCCGACCGGAACAACTTCGCCCCGCGCTTCGGCTTCGCTTACTCGCCGCTTGAGAGCAACCGCATGGTCGTCCGCGGCGGCTACGGCGTCTTCTTCGACCGCCCCTCCTCCGCCTTCATCAACACGGTGTTCAGCAACTACCCGTTCCTGCGCGAGATCGAAGTCACCGCGCCCACCCGCCAGATCAACATCGGCACGGCCTTCTCACAGCAGAACACCGCGCTCGGCCTCAACAACTTTCTCCCCAACCGCATCCAACTCGTCTCGACCGGCGGCGCGATCACCTACGTCATCCGCGACAACACGGGCGTCACACGCGACGCCAACGGCGCGCTGAACGCCGTCGATCTGGCGACAGGTCAGCCCGCGCTCGGCAACATCGCCGAGACGTTCGAGTTTCGCGCCGTCGACCGCAATTTGCGCACGCCCTACGTCCAGCAGTGGAATCTCGGCGCGCAGTTCGAGTTGACGAAGAACCTGCTCGTCGAAGCCCGCTACGTCGGCACGAAGGGCACGAAACTCTTGCAGGCGAAGGCGCTCAATCAGGTCTACGACCTCAACAATCCGAACACGCCCGATTACATCTTCGCCCGCTTCAACCGCGCTTACGAAGCGGCGCAGCGCGGCAACCCGAACGCCCTGCGCGGCGCGCTTCGCACTGCCGGGTCAGAGCGCGAGCGCGGCCGTGGGATCGCTTTCGGCTTCCCGAACACGGTGACGGGCGTGCCCGTCGATTTCAACCTGAGCGACCCGAACGGCTCGATCATCGGGTTTGAGGCGCGCGGGCAACTGCTCGGCTTCAACATCCCCGAAGCTCTGCTCCTGCAATCGGACGGAAACTCCATCTACCACGGCGCGCAGTTCAACCTGACGCAGCGTTTGACGCGCGGGCTTCAGTTCAACGCCTCCTACACCTTCTCGAAGTCCATCGACACGTCGAGCGCAGACCCCGGCTCGACCGCCGGCGGCGGCAAGCCCGACGTGCCGAACACCGGCTTCATTTTGCAGAACAACTCAAACGACCCGCAGAGCAATCGCGGCCTCTCCGATTTCGACCGCACGCAACGCTTCAGCCTGAGTTTCGTTTACGACATCCCGACCTTCGGGTTCACCTCGCGCCTCCTGCGCGGCTTCCAACTGTCGGGCTTCGCGCAGGTGCAGTCGGGCACTCCGTTCACCATCTTCGCGGCCGAACCGGAGGCCGGAAACGTCTCCGCGCTCGGCGCTTTGCGCACCGGGTCGGGCGGCCTCTTCCGCCCAGGCTTCGGACGCCCCAATCTCTGCGGTACGCTCGACCAGTTGCGCGAGCAAGGCGACGACCCGACCGAGCGTTACTTCAACCCCGGTGCGCTCTGCTCGTCCTTCGGCCAGTACGGCAGCCTTGGCCGCAACGTGCTGCGCGGGCCGCGCCAGAAGCGTTTCGACCTCGGGCTCTCGAAAACCACGCGGCTCACCGAGCGGGTCGGGCTGGAGTTGCGCTGGGACGTGTTCAACGTCTTCAACAACGTCAACTTCGCCAACCCGAACAACGATCTGCAAGACACCACCGACTTCGGCAAGATCACCAACACCGTCGGCGGCCCGCGCGTCATGCAGTTCGGCGCGAAGTTGAAGTTTTAAACGCAGTGGCGAGTGACGAGTGACGGGTGACGAGTTTAAAGACTCGCTCCGGCTCGTCACTCGTCACTCGTCACTTGTCACTGAATTCTTATGAGCACGGAATTGACTTCTCTGACACCGGCGCGCGGGGCGGAGTTTGAGGCGGGCGTCTATGACGACGGGCGTTTGCGCGTCGAACACGACAACTATTACGCCGCGTGCGGGGCGAGCGCGCTCCGCCTCCCGCGCAAAGAGTTTCTGATCCTCTCGCGCCTCGCGCAGAACGCGCAGCGCGTCGTCTCCGCCGAAGACATCTGGCGACACGCGTGGCCGCCCCCGGCCACCCTCAACGCCGAGAGCCTCCACGTTCACATCTACCGCCTGCGCCGCCGCCTCGCGCCCTTCCACATCCACATCGAAACCATGGTCAACGTCGGCTACCGGCTCGTTACGTGAAAAGATGAAGCGGGGACGCGGGGCGTTGAACTTGAGCGAATGTGAAGACAGAATTCGGAATCCGGAAGTCGGAATTGAGACGGGCGCACCTTTTAGTCCGACTTCCGGATTCAGAATTCTGATTTCCGCTTTTACTTCATCGTCCCGCGTTCCCGCCTGGCCGACCCGATTTCATTCCCCGTTCAGGTCGCGTTCACCTTGAAACTTCCACGCCAGTTCGTCTATAGTGCGGCTTCTTCTTTACAATCCCACAATGGAGCCGGTAAAAAGATGGCGCGTTTCAGTTTTCTGCCCCGCGAGGATCAATATTTCTCCTTCTTCTCGCAGATGACCTCCTACATCTACGACGCCTCGACGATCCTCGTCGAGATGATGGCCGACGGCAGCCGCGACTACAACGCCTATGCCCAACGCATCAAGACCATCGAACACGCCTGCGACGAATTGACGCACACCATCTCCACCAGCCTCAACAAGTCGTTCATCACGCCCTTCGACCGCGAGGACATCTACGAATTGTCGAGCGCGCTCGACGACGTGGTCGATCTCATCGACGACGCCGCGCGCGCCATGGTCATGTTCAACATTCAGGAGAGCACGCCGCACGCCCGCGCCTTCGCCGACGTTATCCAGCGCATGGCCGTGCAGCTCCACGAGATCGTCTCCACGCTCGCGCGCCCCGTCGGCATCAATCAACGCCTTGTCGAAATCCACCGGCTGGAGAACGTCGCCGACGATACCTATCACGCGGCCATCGGCGAACTGTTCCGGCAAGAGTCAGACCCGCTCACCGTGCTCAAGTTCAATGAGATTTACGGAAAGCTCGAAGCCGCCGTCGACCGCTGCGAACAGGTCGCCAACATCATCGAAAGCGTAATCATCAAAAACGCCTGAAAGGAGAAGTCAGAAAACAGAGTTCAGAATTCAGAAGAGAAGCAAGCAACTTTCATTCTGACTCCTGAATTCTGACTCCTGAATTCTTGCCCATGTCTGTCACCCTAGCTTTCGTCATCTTCATCATCTTCATCGCGCTCGTCTTCGACTACATCAACGGCTTCCACGATGCGGCGAATTCGATTGCGACGGTCGTGTCTACGCGCGTGCTCTCGCCCGGCATGGCGGTCATGTGGGCGGCGTTCTTCAACTTCATCGCCTTCGCCGTCCTCGGCACGCGCGTCGCGAAGACCATCGGCGGCGATCTCGTGGAGATCAGGCTGATTCAGGAAGACGAGCGGCTCTACGTGCTGCTCGCCGCCCTGCTCGGCGCGGTCATCTGGAACTTGATCACCTGGTATCTCGCCCTCCCCACATCAAGCTCGCACGCGCTCGTCGGCGGCTACGCGGGCGCGGCCATCGCCGCCTACGGCGGCTTCGAGGGGTTGTTGAAGCCCGAGGGCTGGATCAAGACGCTTGTCTTCATCATCGCCTCGCCGCTCATCGGCATGACGCTCGGCCTCCTTCTGATGATCGCCGTCTTCTGGATGTTTCGCCGCGCAACGCCGAACCGCGTGGACAAACTTTTCCGGCGCGGGCAACTGCTCTCGGCCGCCGCCTACTCGCTCGGCCACGGCGGCAACGACGCGCAGAAGACGATGGGCATCATCACCATCGTGCTCGTCACGAGCGGCCTGCTGGAAGCGGGCGCGGGCGGCAAGCTCCCCGAAATTCCGCTCTGGGTCGTACTCACCGCGCACGCGGCGATTGCCGCCGGGACGCTTTCGGGCGGCTGGCGCATCGTCCACACGATGGGGTCGAAGATCACTAAACTCAAACCCGTCGGCGGCTTCTGCGCCGAGACGGCCGGGGCGTTGACGCTCTTCGGCGCGACGCTCGCGGGCATCCCCGTCTCCACTACGCACACCATCACGGGCGCAATCGTCGGCGTCGGCGCGACGCGCCGCCTGTCGGCCGTCAAGTGGGGCGTCGCGGGGCGCATCGTCTGGGCGTGGGTCCTGACCATCCCCCTCGCGGCCTTAATCGCAGCCCTCTCGTTCTTTGTCATCCGTCTGATTGACCGCCTCACGTAGAGCAAACTTTCGATTAATTGATACGGTCTGCCCGGCCGTCCGTTAACATAAATTTAAAGTCACGTTCAGGTGCGTGTAACAGCGTCCCGGTATCCTCGGAGTCTTCTTTCGAGTCCTAAACTTCCGAGGAGACTGACGATGTTCACCACCCCAAAGACGACGCGCCGCCGCCGCAGCAGTAGCAGCAACGTCGCATTCACTGTCCTGCTTGCCGGCGTATTGGCGTTTGCCGCCGCGTGCAGCGGCGAGCGTGCGGACAGCACGACGGCGGGCGCGGGCGGCGAGACGATTCGCTTGCAGGGCGCGGGCGCGACTTTTCCGAACCCGCTCTACCAGAAGTGGCTGAGCGAATACGGCAAGGTCAACCCGAAGGCGAGGATCGATTACCAGTCCATCGGTTCGGGCGGCGGCATCCAGCAGATTCAGTCGCAGACGGTTGACTTCGGCGCGTCGGACGCCCCGATGAGCGACGAGGATTTGAAGAAAGCGCCGGGTGAACTTCTACACATCCCGACCGTGCTCGGCGCGGTCGTCATCACCTACAACTTGCAGGGCATCGCCGAACCACTGCGCTTCTCGCCGGACGTGATCGCGGACATCTTCCTCGGCAAGCTCAAGAAGTGGAACGACCCGCGCATCGCCGCCGACAATCCCGGCGTCGCATTGCCCGCGACGGACATCTCCGTCGTACACCGTTCGGACGGCAGCGGCACGACCGCCGTCTTCACCGACTATCTGGCGAAGGTCAGCCCGGAATGGAAGACGAAGCCGGGCGCGGGCAAGTCGATTGATTGGCCGGTCGGCATCGGCGGCAAGGGCAACGAAGGCGTGTCGGGTCAGATCAAGCAGACGCCGAACACCATCGGCTACGTCGAACTCGCCTACGCCGTGCAGACGAAGCTGCCCGTCGCGCTCATCAAGAACAAGTCAGGCAATTTCGTCGCGCCGTCGCTCGAAGCGACCACGGCCGCCGCCGCCGAAAGTCTCGCGGCGACGCCCGCGGACTTGCGCGTCTCGATCACCGATCCGGCGGGCGCGCAGGCTTACCCGATTTCCAGTTACACCTACATCCTCGTCTATAAAGATCAGAAGGACGCAACAAAGGGCAAGGCGCTCGTGGATTTCCTGTGGTGGGGGATTCACGAAGGGCAACAGGTGACCAAAGACCCGCAGTACCCTTACGCCGCGCTCCCCCCCCAGATCGTGGAGAAGGCTTCGGCCATGCTCAACTCGATCACCTCGGGCGGCAAGACGCTGCGCGGGGCATAGGGAGTTTCAGGGTTCAGGTTTCAAGTTAAAGACAAAGAACCTTGAACCTCAGTCCTGAAACCTGAACCCTGAAACTTGAAACTCGAACGCAACTCCCTGACATTTATGCAGCAACCACCGCCGACCCTGCCGACACCCGCCGCCGCCTACGGCGCGCACGCGCGCGCGTGGAACTGGCGGCGCGCGATGTCGCCGACGGGCAATACGGGCGACGCCGTGTTTCGCGCGGCATTGTTCGGCTGCGCGCTCACGGTGCTGCTCATCGTCGGCGCGATGATCGCGGCGATGGCCTCGAACTCGCGCCTGTCGCTCGCCGAGTTCGGCTTCGGCTTTTTGACGAGCAGCGAGTGGAATCCGGTGACGGGACGTTTCGGCGCGCTCCCCTTTATCTACGGAACGGTCGTCTCGTCTCTGCTCGCGCTTCTGATCAGCGTGCCGGTCTCGCTCGGCGTCGCCGTCTTTCTGGTCGAGCAAGCGCCGCGACGGCTCTCACGCCCCATCACTTTCCTCGTCGAACTTTTAGCCGCGATCCCTTCCGTCGTGTACGGGCTGTGGGGCATCTTCGTGCTCGCGCCGCTGCTGCGCCAGTACATCGAGCCGCCCCTGCAAAAGTGGCTCGGCTGGATGCCCTTCTTTCAAGGCCCGATCACCGGCATCGGGTTGTTCACGGGCGGAATCATTCTCGCCATCATGATCACGCCGATCATCTCGGCGGTCGTGCGCGACGTACTCGACGCCGTGCCCGTCACGCAGCGCGAGGCCGCGCTCGCGCTCGGCGCGACGCGCTGGGAGACGACGCGCGTCGTCTTAGCCAACGGCGGCCCCGGCATCGCGGGCGCGATCATTCTCGGTTTAGGGCGCGCCATCGGCGAGACGATGGCCGTCACGATGGTCATCGGCAATCGCGCGCAGATCAGCGCGTCGCTGTTCGAGCCGTCGTACACCATCGCCTCCGTCATCGCCAACGAGTTCACCGAGGCGACCGAAGCGATCTACCTGAGCGCGCTCGTCGAACTCGGGTTGATCCTCTTCCTCGTCACGTTCATCATCAACGCCGCCGCGCGCCTCCTCGTCTGGAGCGTCACGCGCTCGACGAGCGGCACGGCAAGAGCATGAAATGAGTTTCAAGTTTCAGGTTGCAGGTTTCAAGTTAAAGACCAGGAAACCTCAGACCTGAAACTTGAAACTTGGAACTTCTACTGATATGCCGACGATGCACACGAGACGCTACGCGACCAACGCCGTGATGACGGCGTTGACGGCCGCGTGCGCCTTCTTCGCCGTCACCGTGCTCGTGCTCATCCTCGGCTACATCGCTTATCGCGGCATCGGCGCGCTCAGCTTTCAATTTCTGGTCGAGACGCCGAAACCCGTCGGTGAAGGCGGCGGCATCGGCAACGCCATCCTCGGCACTTTGATTTTGCTTGCGATGGCCTGCGTCGTCGGCATGCCCTTCGGTATCGCGACGGGCGTCTATCTCGCGGAGTACGGCGCGGGACGCTTCGCCTCGCTCGTGCGCTTTCTGACGGACACGCTGACGGGCATCCCCTCGATCCTCGTCGGCGTCTTTGTCTACACGATCATCGTGCTGCCGATGAAGCAATTTTCGGCGTTGGCGGGCGGCGTCGCGCTCGCCGTCATCATGATCCCCATCGTCGCCCGCACGACCGAGGAGATGATCCGGCTCGTGCCCGCGAGTTTGCGCGAGGGCGCGCTCGCGCTCGGCGCGCCGCAGTGGAGGGTGACGACCGGGGTCGTCCTGCCGAGGCAGCAATTTTCGGCGATGGCCGGCGGCGTCGCGCTCGCCGTGATCATGATCCCCATCGTCGCGCGCACGACCGAAGAGATGATCCGGCTCGTGCCCGCGAGTTTGCGCGAGGGCGCGCTCGCGCTCGGCGCGCCGCAGTGGCGTGTGACGACCGAGATCGTCCTGCCCGCCGCCGCCTCCGGCATCGTGACGGGCGCGATGCTCGCCGTCGCGCGCGTCTCGGGCGAAACCGCGCCGCTCCTTTTCACGGCCTTCGGCAGCCGCTTCTTCAACGTCTATCTCGACCAGCCGATGGCTTCTTTGACCGTGCAGATTTACAATTACGCCATCTCGCCCTACGACGAATGGCATGCGCAGGCGTGGGCGGCCACGCTCATTCTGATGACGCTCATCCTCGTCATCAACATCACCGTCCGCTTCTTTACGCGGCGGAAGATTTAGGTAGCGACAAGTGACGAGTGACAGGTGACAAGTTAAAACTAAAACCTGTTCTTAACTCGTCACCTGTCACTCGTCACTTGTCACTTGAGAATATGTCAACGACCGCACCATCTTTTATGATCGAGCCGCGCGAGGGCGAACCGGAGGCGGAGCAGCAGCAGCAGGCGACGGCGCAGGCGAAAATCAGCGTGCGTGATCTGAACTTTTTCTACGGCGCGACGCAGGCTCTCTTCAACATCTCGCTCCAGATCGAGCCGCGACGCGTGATGGCCTTCATCGGCCCTTCGGGCTGCGGCAAGTCAACCTTCCTGCGCACGCTCAACCGGATGAACGACACGATACCGGGCGCGCGCGCCGCGGGCGAGGTCTTGATTGACGGCGAAGACATCTATGCGCCGGGCTTGAACGTCGTGGACTTGCGGCGCAGGGTCGGGATGGTCTTTCAGAAGTCGAACCCGTTCCCCAAATCCATCTTCGACAACGTCGCCTACGGCCTGCGGGTCAATCGCCTGACGACGAACAAGTCGGAGTTGCAGGATCGCGTCCAGCAGGCTTTGGAAGGCGCGGCCATCTGGTCGGAGGTCAAGGATCGGCTGAAGGCTTCCGCGCTCGGACTTTCCGGCGGGCAGCAGCAGCGGCTGTGCATCGCGCGCGCTCTGGCCGTGCGCCCCGAAGTATTGTTGATGGACGAGCCGGCCTCCGCGCTCGACCCCATCGCGACGCAGAAGATCGAAGAGTTGATCGTGGAACTCAAGCGGCAGTACACCATCGTCATCGTCACGCACAACATGCAGCAGGCGGCGCGCGTCTCGGACGTGACCGCCTTCTTCTGGCTCGGCAAACTCATCGAGGTCAACGCGACCGAGCGGATGTTCACGAATCCGATTGAGAAATTGACCGAGGACTACATCACGGGGAGGTTCGGCTGAGGGAGCGGCGATTGCGGATTTCAAATCTACGATCCCGGAGTTGAGATGCGAGCTTTAAGTTGAGAGCCGCGCACCGGAATCGCCACCCTCCCGAAATTTACATCATGGAACGGCACAGGAATCTGGACTACGATCTCGACAACTTACGTAACCGCGTGCTGCTGCTCGGCGGCAAAACCGAAACCGCGCTTGCGCGCGCCATGTCCGCGCTCGTCGAGCGCGACACCGTTGCGGCGCGGGAAGTCTTGCGGGACGACGACCAGATCGATCAACTCGAAGTGGAAATAGATCGTCTCTGCATAGACGTGCTGGCGTTGCGCCAACCGGCCGCGCGCGACCTGCGTTTCGTCGTCTCGGTGGCGAAGGTCACGCCCGTCCTCGAACGCATCGCCGACCACGCCTGCAACATCGCCCGCGCCGCCATCGATCTCAACGACGAGCCGCAACTCAAACCCTTCGCCGAACTGCCGCGCATGGCCGCGCTGGCCTCTGCGATGCTGCGCGCCGCGCTCGACGCCTTCACCACGGGCAACGCGGCCGAGGCGCGCGCCGTCATCCACGGCGACGACGAAATCGACGCGCTCTACGAACACATGTTCCAAACTCTGATCAAGCTGATGTCCTCTGACCCGACGACCACCGGACGCGGCGCGCGCCTGCTGCTCGTCGCCAAGCACCTCGAACGCATCGGCGATTACGTCACGGACATCTGCGAACTCACGGTCTACATGGCCGAGGCGGCATTCATCAAACACAGCAACTAGAACAATGACAAGTGACAGGTGACAAGTGACAAGTTAAAACCGAAAGACCGTTTCGCTCACACGCCTTGTCTTGATCTTGTCACCTGTCACTTGTCACCTGTCACTTAAAAATATGTCAAAGCCGATTCTCATCGTCGAAGACGACCCGGACATCGCCGAGGGCTTGCGTTACAACCTGGAGCGCGAGGGGTTGGAGGCGATCATCGCGCCGACGGGCGAGCAGGGCCTGGCGGCCGCGCTCGACGCACGCAGCGCGCCCGCGCTCATCATCCTCGATTTGATGTTGCCGGGGATGAGCGGCACGGAGTTGTGTCGCCGCCTGCGGCGCGAACCGGCCACGCGCCGCACGCCCATCATGATGCTCACGGCGCGCACGGGCGAGGCCGAGCGCATCAGCGGTCTCGACCTCGGCGCGGACGACTACATCACGAAGCCCTTCTCCGTGAAAGAGGTCATGGCGCGCGTGCGCGCGATCCTCAGACGCACGGACGAAGGGAGCGCGCCGGGCTACAGCGACGCACGTCTCGCGATTGATTTCGCGGATATGCGCGTGACGTGCGACGGCGCGCCCGTCAAGCTCACACGCAAGGAATTCGCCCTGCTCGAAACGCTCTCCAAAACCGGCAGCCGCGTCGCCACGCGCCAGCACATCCTCGACAACGTGTGGGGCTATGAATACTACGGCGACACGCGCACGCTCGACGTGCACATCCGCCGCCTGCGACAAAAGCTCGGGCTGTGCGGCACTTGCATCGAGACGGTCGTCGGCGTCGGCTACCGCTTCGTCGGATGCCCGAAGCCGGCCGGTGCGGAATCGAACGAGTAACGGTTGACCGTTTCGCTCCCGTGTCCGAGACTTCATAAATGTCTCTCCGCATACCCTTAGCCGTCACGCTCTGCGCCGCGCTCGTCATCTCTTTTTTCGCACTCATCTTTTGGCGTCCCGCGATGGCGTTACCGGCTCTGGCGTTTGCGCTGGCGGGCGCGTGCGTCGCGCGCCTTCTGACGCGCGGCGCGACGGGCGGCGCGAGGCA
>DATCWB010000526.1:0-18430 GCA_036566625.1 Pyrinomonadaceae bacterium | reverse complement strand
GGCGGGCTGCGCCGTGACGGCGGTGCTGGCCGCCGGTTGTTCGGCTGTGGATTGAGTCGTGGTCTTCTGTTGTGCGAAGTTCGCGAAGGGCGCGACGAGCAACAGGCAGGCGATGACGTGCGAAGAGACGAGCGCGGAACTGAGTCCGGGATAGTGGCGCCGTACTCTCATTGAGACCTCCAGTCGGCGGAGTTAGAAGGGATCAACTCCTGCGAAGCAAAACCTTGTATGCCCTACGATTCCGAGATCGCACGTAAGCGATGCCTGAAGCCGTAAAAAAACTTTTGCGCGTGGCTCGAACAGTGAAGCGGGAGACTTCAAAAAGGGGGACGCTCGGCATTGTAGGCCACGATGCGGCGCGCGCGCAAGAACTGACTTTGTCCAAAGTTTAGTTTTAGATTTGTAAGGGCTGATCCGCTAGAGGGAAACGCCTGTCAGCGAGTGATGACAGGCGTTTCCCTCTAGCGCGGGTTAAATCTGTTTATGGGGCTTTGACGAGGAACACGTCCCATGCCCGGCGCGTGACCTTTGCGCCCTTCGCATCGTCCACCTTCGCCCGATACCTGAACCTGTTGCCGTTGGCGTCCGTGCGTCTCGATTCCTTGTAATCCAGATGCAGGACGGCCACGCCGCGCGACGCCAGGGTGTGTAACTCATCCGCCTCCGAGACGCCGTTGTGATTCGTGTCCTGCCACAAACGCAGACTGGAAAAGATCGGGTCGCGCGCATCAATCAGGCCGTCCCCGTTGCCGCCGTTGCCCGTCCAATCATAGACGGCGAGGGCGAGAAAGCCGTTCCTCTCCTCGCCTGCGGGCGGCGCGGGCTGCGGCGTGAAGTTGCCGAACAGTTCCCGCCCGCCGTCCACCCTGCCGTTGCCGTTTCTGTCGAGGGCGAGCCAGGCATCATCCGAGCCTTGCGCCGTCCAAGACAGTTGTTCCGGCGTGCCGTCGGAGTTGATGTCGAAGCTGACACCGGCAAGCGCATTTGTAAGGTTAAACCCGTTGCCCACCACGTCAACGAGGACGGGTGAGATAGGAACACACTGGCAGCCGTCCCAGTACCAATCGGAAGGGCAACTGCCTCCGCCCGGGGCGAGCGAGAGCGAGGGGTCAGCGGATTTGGCGGAGGAGACGGCGGGTGCGGCGGCGGCTCCATTACAACCTCCATCGCTGTCGGAGCAGCACATGCCGTTGTTGGGGTACAAGCCGTCGGGGCAACTGCCATCTGCCCATTGCGGCGTGGTACAAGCGATTTGTCCACAAGCCCAATCACAACGCTCCTCATCCCACACACAGTCTTTTCTAAAACGCGGGGGGGTTGGTGTTGGTTGTGGACACACACACTGTAAAAAGTCAGAGTCCGCCACCTTCGGGGTCGGACAATTGGTGCATTTGCGAGTCGCAATGTTCTTTATTTGAGTCTTACTACAATTTTCACATTGAATTGGACAGGTAACGTTTGTAGAGATTGAAACGCCAACGGTTTCGTTAGTACAGGTATAGCTGAAAGAGGAGTACGTTTTGTCTTCAGAACAGTGTATGCGAGCATTAGAGTCAACACTACACCCTGTAGGTACTGATGACTCACACAGGCGACTTGACCATTCTGATTGAGGAGTCGAGCAAATGGTATTTGAATACCAGCTAAGCGGACTACAACTGACGTTTGCGCAGGTCGTCTCACCTTGTGTAAAGACGGTGCAGCTAGGAGCACCTTGCTTGAAAGACCCTGGCGTCTGAGCAATGGTTAACACCGTCTTTGTCAAAAGCACTGCTGCTATCATAATAAGCAGGAGCGCAACTATGCGGCAACTGTTCATCTTGGACTCTCCTCTGATGTGTCGAATCGTTTGTCCAATTCAGAAGTTGCTTTGACATCGCCCGATTGTAATGCGCGTTTTAGACGACCTCGCACCGCGCTTGCACCGCTGCGAAATCCTTCTATCCAGACGGAAGAACGTTCACGGTCGGGAGTGGTTTTTAAGTCGGTAGTAATGGATTTTTGAAGGTCATCAACTACTGCCTGCTGACCTTTCTCCTTAAGTAATTGACGTAACCGCTGTTTTTCCAGTCGTGCTCCGGCACGCTGGCCTGCCAAAATATCGCTGGATTTATGCGTGTCAGGACCCCACGTAGTGCCATCGGAGCATTCAACAAAGTCAACCATGAGGTTAACTTTAACGATCTGCTCATTTGACGAACTGTTAACTTCAACGGTCTTTATTTGTGAAGGCTGCCAGATTTCAGTTTGCTGAGTCAGATTCATGAACTGCACTTGCCCAACCTGTATCGTGCTGCCAGCAACCTCAGATGAAATGGCATAGGCTCGAATCTCTTTGGTACTCTGATTCTGCACTGTCGCTATTATTCTGAAATTTTGTGAATTTGCGGATACAACCTCAGTAGAAAGAATACGGAGTGGTGAATCAGCCTGTGCCGACACTGTTATGCTTGGCGCAGACCGCTGCTCGCGTCCCTTTTGAGTAAAGGCTAATAATGATTTAGTTGAATCTTTGGAAAAGAAAAATAGGCATAAGATAAGTGTCAGTAAGGTGAAGCATTTTAGCGCGATTTTTTTTATATAAGGGTCAGACATAACAACTCTCCTTTGCGGTTTATCTACTAGCGTGTACACGATTCAATTGGCTGAGGAGTTCATTACTGCCTCCCATCTGAAAGGTCAAAAGGCTGAAGCAATTCCGAGTCTAAGGCAGGTATTCCACCTTTGCGCTTTGCGTGTTGGAGCCTGACACGAACAATTCTAACTCCTTCTCCAAAACCCTCCTTCCATAATGGCGATTTATCAGCCTGCGGAGCAATAGTGGGGTCTGCTTCAAGATCATCTGAAACCGCAATCAGACCGTGAGCTTTTGACTTGTCGCGAAACACCTGAAGCATAGCCCGGCCCCCGGCGCGTCTGCCAGCTAATTTCTCTGACATCTTAAAAGAGTCAGAACCCCACGTACTTCCATCAGCAAATTCTACGAAATCGACTGACAAAACTACTTTGCTGACAGTTGCCCCATAGGTTGTCCCTCCGAATTCCTCCTGACTCCTTGTTTGTGGATACAAAAGGGAGTTGACCGACCACAGGGAAGTTAAGGACACTCCACTCGTCTCTGTCGTGCCAATAGTAACGTCATGACGAATCGCATATACGCTAATAGGCTTATCTTTAGAATTAACTATTTCATAAGTGAAGACAGGCTGTTTAGT
This sequence comes from Pyrinomonadaceae bacterium, assembly GCA_036566625.1. GTDB lineage: Bacteria > Acidobacteriota > Blastocatellia > Pyrinomonadales > Pyrinomonadaceae > JAIVJZ01. Next base: position 15,215 of record DATCWB010000526.1, on the reverse strand, counting down.
GTCGGAAGAAGTAACATTTATAGAAGTGATGGCTATCGGCACACCTGCTTGAGTTAGCACTTCAACCTTAGCTGGTTGAGTCCGGCTGGCAGTTATTAACTCTTGAGAGGCCAAGGTAAAAGCGAATAATGAACCGAGGAGCGTTGTCACCCCTAAGATCGTTGTGATCGTAGTTCGCGATTTGTAGGAGGGAGTGATAGTTATAGCCATGATAAGCTTCCTAATCAAGGTTTAGGGAAATGAGGTTGACCGAATCGGTGAGCGATTCGTCAACGGAAGCGCGACGCGTGAGAACATGCTCTATACGCCCCACGTGTTGGGCTGTCAAGAAAACTTTTCATTGCTGCCGCTTCCGCTCCGCCTGAACGCTGTCGCCGGGTAGTTAAGGAGCGGTTTTGCTTCCGCCAGAAAATCAACCACGGTCGAATCGAGTTTTGCTATGCCGTGAGCGGCGATCTCGGTTTCAAAGAGCGGCGTCGCGCCTGCGGCTTTTTTGGCCTCCGCGTCGGATTTCAACGCGATGCGGTCTCGCTCCGTAACGATCAGCCAGCCGAGCCGAACCCCGGCGACGGCCGCGGGCGAGCGGTTGGTCAGTTTCACGGCGATCACTTTGAGAAAGCCGCCCCATTCTTTCTTGCCGAACAGCGAACTGAGGCCGCTGACGACGACGGGCGTGGTGGTGTCTGTGGCCTGCGCGAGGTCTGGAATGGCCGCGACCGACCATTTTCCCTGCGGGGCTTTCCCTGAGAAGGAATGTTTGAGGGCGAGATTTTCCGGTTGTTGTTTGGCGGCGTTCGCCTTTTTGACGCTGGCGGCGTCGTGTTGCTGCCAGCCGACGGTGACGACTAACAAAGTGGCGAGCATGAGAAAAAGGGCAGAGCGGACTCTCTGGTGAGATAGAGACATGTTGAGGCTCCTTGTTAAATTTGGGGAAAAAAACGGTGCGCCGGGTGGACGGAAGCCGAAGCTGGAGGGGCTGCCGAATCGCCCTGCGCGATGCTGTTTCGGATTTAAGTGAGGCTGACGGGGTAAGGCTTATGCGCCAGCCGGAGAGATGTCATTGATCATTCATGGCGTCTTCCCAAGCGAGCCATTCGGTGCGGTTGCGCGGAGAAGCGCCGCGCATGCGCGCGTGCGCGGGGCTGTCGAGCGGCGGGTTGTAGAGTTCAACGCGCGCCGCGCCCTCTTCGATAATGAAGTGGAAGGTCAAGCGGAAAGTGCCGAACTCGCCCGGCTGCATTTTATTAACCCGAGGCCGGAACTTCCATTGCTTAACGGCAGCGATGGCTGCTTTACGCAAACGCGGGTCAAGTCCGGGCGGCACTCGGACTTTAATGACTCGCCCATCATTGTTGATGCCGACAGCGGTTTCCACCACGCCTTGAATATTCTGTGCGACGGCCTCGGCCGGGTACACAGGCAGGACTTGCTTGGTTGCCCACGAGCGTCCCCAGAACTCGCTCGTATAACCGATCAAGTGGCGTTCATTTTGCGCCGCATCTTGCGCGTTGACGCGAGGGACGAGGAAGAGACAAAAGCAAGTGAGCAGTAAAGCGAGAGATGGCCGAATGGCTGGTCGTGGCATGGTGAGTTGTGATGCTCCCTCCCAAGATGAGGTGAGGCTGACGGCATAAGGCTTATGCGCCAGCCGGAGAGGTGTTCAGTTGTCGTTGGTGGCGTCTGCCCAAGATAGCCACTCCTTTAGATCACGATAAGACGCGCCGCGAATGCGCCTGTGATCCGGAGTGTCCCACGGCGGGTTGTAGAGTTCGACGCGGCCTGTGCCCTCTTCGATGACGAAGTTGAACGTCAAACGGAAGATGCAATACCCGCCCGGCTGCATTTTGTTCTCCCACGGTCGGAACTCCCACTGCTTGACGGCGGCGACGGCCGCCTTGCGCAATCGTGGATTAAGTCCGGGCGGCACACGGACTTTAATGACACGCCCGTCGTCGTTGATGCCGACGGCTGTTTCCACCACGCCTTGAATATTCTGCGCGACGGCTTCGGCCGGGTACGAGGGCAGTACTTTCTTCGTTGCCCATGAACGCCCCCAGCCTTCGCTCGTGTTATCAATTAAGCGGAGTTCATCCTGAACAATTTCTTGAGCATTCGCTTGCGGCGTGAAGCTGAGACACAAGCAGGTGAGCAGTAAAGCGAGAGATGGCCGAATGGCTGGTCGTGGCATGGTGAGTTGTGATGCTCCTTCCCGAAGTTGATAAGGTGAGGCTGACGGGGTAAGGCTTTGTGTCAGCGGGAAACGATGCATCGAAACGATATGCCCGCCCGCGTTCAGGTGTCAAGAAAAATATCGGACGGCCGGGAACGCGATCTTGCAACTTTATTAGCAAACGGGCGTGTAAATTGTCGCCCGCATCGCGCCCGCCGTGTGGGTGAGCTTGGGGCGCGGCGCATGTTATACTCGTCACCCCGTTTAGCCGTTGATTTCGCCAGCCGTGGAATCGACGCACCAATAATAAACCGATGGCCGAATTTATTTGTCGTTTGGGAACGCCCGCGGGCGAGGTGGTGACGCGCACGATTGACGCCGTCGGCGTGGCCGAGGCGCGCGTGCGTCTGGAGAGCGAGGGCTTCCGCGTCTTTAGCGTGACGCCGCCGAAGGCGCGCGGCATCGCCGCCCTGACGCGCGGCGGCAAGGGCGGCACAACGCCCCGTATCAAGGCGGGCGACTTCCTCCTGTTCAACCAGCAACTCGCCGCCCTTTTGCGCGCGGGCATTCCGATTTTGCAGTCCATCGCCATGCTGCGCCGTCGCGCGTCGAGTTCGCGCCTGCGCGGCATGCTCGGCGACGTGGAAGATAAGATTCGCGGCGGCATGGCGCTCTCTTCGGCTTTCGCCGAACAGGGGTCGGTCTTTCCCAGAATTTACACCGCCTCCATTCTCGCGGGCGAGCGTTCCGGCGCGCTCGACGAGGTCTTGAACCGCTACAACGCCTACATGCGGCGCGGCGTGGAGATCAGGCGCAAGATTCGCGGCGCGCTCGCCTACCCGCTCTTTCTGCTCATCGCCTCGTTCGGCATGGTCACGTTTTTGACCACCTACGTCGTGCCGCGCATGGCGCGACTTTTCGAGGGCTTCGGGCGCAACCTCCCGGCCATCACGCTCGTCGTCGTGAGCATCTCGAACTGGATGGCGGCCAACATCTGGTGGTTCGCCCCGCTGGTGTTGATCAGCGCGGTCGCGTTCTGGTTCTGGTCGAAGACGCCGCAGGGGCGTATGTCCATTGATCGTTTCGTGCTCAAACTCCCGATTGCCGGTAATCTCGTTATTCAACTCTCGGTTGCGCAGGTGACGCGTTCGCTCTCGACCCTGCTCGCGGGCGGCATCACGCTCGTAGACTCCTGGGAGATCGCCTCCGAGGCGATCACGAACAAGGAACTGCGCGCGCGCTCGACCCGCATCCTGCCGATGATACGTGAGGGGCGTTCGTTCACGGAGAGTTTGGAGAGTGCGAATTGGATACCGGAATTGGGGCTGGACATGATCGGCGTGGGCGAGCGTTCCGGCAGTTTGCGCGAGATGCTGGACGAGGTGGCGAGCTTCTACGACGCCGAATCGGAGGTCAGGCTTGAGCAGTTGACGACCGTGCTCGAACCTGCGATTCTGCTCGTGATGGGCGGGGTCGTCATCACGATTTTGCTGGCGATTTACCTCCCGATCATCCAATCCATCTCAAACGTCTCAGGAGGGCCAAACGCCCGTTGACGGCGGGCAATCCCCCGGCCCCTTTCTCGCATCAGAAACAGGATACGAAGTTTGGCAGCGGAAGAATTTTCAAGCGCAATGGACACCACTCTCGATCAAACCCTCGCGCGCGAAGAAGGCGAGACCACGCTCGTCCACGCCGAAGGCGAGGAGGGGGCGAACTCGAAGGCGCGCGACGACGCGTTTAACGCCGCACAGGCTGCCGCGGCCGCGTTGTCGCTGCCACCCGAAGTGCGCGCCGCGCAGGAACTCGCGCGCCGCTACCGCCTGCCCTACATCGATCTGCTGCCGCCCGAAGGCGATTCGCCCATCGATTACGCGCTGCTCGGCGAGATTCCCGTAGACCTCATGCTGCGCCACCAGTTCGTCCCGCTCAGGCGCGAGGGGCGTCGCTTTCACGTGGCGATGGCCGACCCGTCAGACCTCGAACGCCTCGACGAACTCGCGCAAGCCCTGCGCGCGCGCATCGTGCCGCACGTCGCCACCGCCGGGGCGATTGACGTGGTGTTAAAGAAGGGCGACGCCACGCAGCGCGTGCTGCAAGAGGCCACTTCCAATTTCCGCATCTCGCTCGTCAAGGAAACCGAGCACGGCGACGAAGTTTTAGACCTAGACCGGCTGGCGACCGACAGCGACATGTCGCCGATCATCAAGCTGGTTGACACCATCGTCTTCAACGCGATGGAGTCACGCGCCTCCGACATCCACATCGAAACGCGCGACACGGAAGTGCAGGTCAAGTACCGCATCGACGGCGCGCTCTACGCGAAAGTTGACCCGATTGACCTCGCCTATCACCAGACGCTGATCTCGCGCATCAAGGTCATGTCGGAACTCGACATCGCCGAGCGGCGCGTGCCGCAGGACGGCCGCTTCCGCGTCCGCTACAAGGGGCGCACCGTAGATTTCCGCGTCTCGATCATGCCGACCGTCCACGGCGAAGACGCCGTGATTCGTATTCTCGACAAAGAGCAGATCAACGAAGAGTTCAAAGATTTGCGCCTCGACGTGGTCGGCTTCGACGCCGCAGACCTGCGCAACTTCCGCCGCTACATCGCAGAGCCTTACGGCATGGTGCTCGTCACCGGCCCGACGGGTTCGGGCAAGACGACCACGCTCTACGCCGCCCTGAACGAGATCAGGAACGAAGAAGACAAGATCATCACGATTGAAGACCCGGTCGAATACCAGTTGCACGGCATCACGCAGATTCCCGTCAACGAGAAGAAGGGGCTGACGTTCGCGCGCGGCCTGCGCTCGATTTTGCGCCACGACCCCGACAAGATCATGGTCGGCGAAATCCGCGACAACGAGACGGCGCAGATCGCCATCCAGTCCGCGCTGACCGGCCACCTCGTCTTCACCACCGTCCACGCCAACAACGTCATCGACGTGATCGGCCGTTTCCTGAACATGGGCGTCGAGCCGTATAATTTCGTTTCGTCTCTCAACTGCGTGCTCGCCCAACGCCTGATCCGCATGCTCTGCGACGTGTGCAAGCGACCCTATCACGCGACGGACGACGAATTGATCGAGTCCGGTTTGAAGCCCGACGAATACCGCGGACGCCAGTTCTACATGAGCGTCGGCTGCGACGCCTGCAACCATACGGGCTATCGCGGACGCACCGCCATCCACGAATTGCTCAACCTCTCGGACAACATCCGCGAGATGATCATCGAACGCCGCCCCGGCTCGGAAGTGCGCCGCGCCGCCGAGCAGGAGGGACTTGCTTCTCTGCGCGAGTCCGCGCTCAAGAAAGTTTTATCCGGCGTCTCCACGCTGCACGAGATCAACCGCGCCACGTTCGTCGAGGAGGTCGTGCTGAACGGGAACGGCGCGAGCGGAGACGAGGCCGGGGCGGCGGTCGGCAGCAAGTAGTAAGAAAGCGTCTAAAACCGCTCCGTCGCCCACTTCCAGGCCTTTTGGGAACAGTCCTTCGCGCCCGGCGTGTAAATGCTTGCAGGTGGTCAGTCTCGCCCGGTCACGCGGGCTGTCGCAAAACTCATAACCGAACGCAGAATTATTTTTTGAGGATCGAAATGAAATTAACAGTTAGTGTGCGTGCCTACGCTTCGCTCGTCCTGATTTTGTGTCTGCTGGCCGCCCCCGTGGCGGTGCTCGGGAAGAAGGGCGAGAAGAATTACAAGCGCGGGCTGGAACAGGAGCGGGCGATGCAGTGGGAGCGCGCGGCGCAGGAGTTTGCGCTCGCCGTCGCCGCCAACCCCTCCGACATCGAGTACCAGCTCCACTACCGCCGCGCCATCTTCAATGCCTCGCAGCGGTTCATGGAGCAGGGGCGCACGCTCGCCGAGCAGGGCGACTTCACGGGCGCGTATAACGCTTACCGTCAGGCCGTCGGCTACGATCCGATCAACGAACTCGCCGTCTCCGAGATGGAGCGCATGCTGCGCCTCCAACGCGAGAAGGAAGGGCGCGACCCGACGGGCACGAACGGCAACGGCGCAGATCGGCTGAACGGCACGCCCTCGACCGGCTCAGGCATAGTCCCAACGGCCTACAACGCCTCAGCGGCGGCGAACGGCGGCGCGCAACTGCCGCAGCAACGCCCCTCGCAAGACCCTAGCCTGGCTTTGCCGCCGACGCGCTCCGAGCAACTGCGCGTTATCAACTACAACGGCGACCTCGAAGGCTTCATACGCAAACTCGGCGACGAACTCAATCTCAACGTCCTCTTCGACCGCGACTTTCCGAAAGGCCGCACCGTCAACGTCAACCTCAAGGAGGTGACCACGGCGCGCGCGCTCGATCACATCTTCCTGTCGCAAAACCTCTTTTTCCAGAAACTCGACCGGCGCACGATCATCGTCGCCGACCAGTCCAAGCGCGGGCAGTACCAGCAGCTCGTCCTGCGCACGTTCTACCTGTCGAACATCGACCCGAACGACGCGCGCTCGCTGATTCAGGCCAGCCTGCCGCCGACCGCCGGGCGGCAGCCACAGGTGACGCCGAATAAGGCCACGAACTCCATCACCGTGCGCGACACGCCGGAAAACATCCGCCTCATCGCCGAACTGCTGCAAGCCATCGACAAGGATCGCGCCGAGGTCGTGATGGACGTGAACATCTACGAGGTCTCGCGCACGAACCTGCTGCAACTCGGCAACCAGCTCGGCACCGACACCACGCTCGGCAACCTCGGCGGATTGCTGCCGACCTCTTTCCTCTTCGGCGGCGGCAAGGAGCGTTTCGGGACGACTACTACTACGACGACCGGCGGCACGACGACCGGCAAAGACCCCGGCAAGGGCGGCACGGTCGTCAACACGGCGGCCGCCGCCATCGGCGGCGCGTTCCTGTTCCCCGCCTCGACCATCACGGCGTTTCAGGCGAAAGACAACACGCGCCTTCTGGCCGCCACGCAGGTGCACGCCTTCGACAGCGAACAGTCCACGACGCGCATCGGCCAGAAAGTCCCGGTGCAGACGGCGCAGGTCTCGCCCTTCGGCTCCACCCTCGGCGGCACAACGGGCGCGGGGCAGCAGGCGGGCGTTAACTCGGGTCTCTTCGGCGGCACGGGCTATCCCGTAATCCAGTATCAGGACACGGGTTTGATCCTGAAGTTCACGCCGCAGGTCTTCCCGAATCTGGACGTGCAGGTGAAGATGGAGATCGAATCGAACGACGTGATCGGCGGCGCGTCGAACCTGACGCCGACCTTCAGCCAGCGCAACGTCTCCGGCATGGCGCGCATCCCGAACAACCGCACGATGATGATCGCCAGCGTCGCGCAGGATAAGCATTCCGAAGGGCGGCGCGGTGTGCCGCTGCTCGGCCTCATCCCCGTGCTCGGTCGCCTCTTCAGCACGCCGACGCGCAACGACGTGAACTCCGACATCGTCATCACGGTGACGCCGCGCGTCCTGCGCGCGCCGACCGTCAGCCCCGGCGACATCGATCAGCGGCCGAGCGGCACGCTGCAATCGCCCGTCTCCGAATCGCTCGAAGCCATGCTCGTGGTGGCCGACCGCGAGGATCAACTCGCCGCCGCGCGCCGTCTCCCGAAAGACGTGGCGATCCAGATGCCCCCCGCGCCCGCTAACGGCGCGGAAGCGACGACGCCCGGCGCGGCGGACGCTCAGCACGCTTATGCGCCCGCGCCGAAAGCCCTCATGGGGGCGACGCCTGACGCGGCGAACGGCAGCAACGCCGCCGTCAATAACACGGGCGCGGTCGCGGGCGGTGTCGTCAACAGGGAAGCGAGCAAACAACCCGCGCCCGCAGTCCTGAACGGGGTGGCTACGGCGGCGGCATTCGCCCCTATCTCCAATTCCGGCGCGAACGTTTCGCCCGTGCCCGCCGCGAACTTCAAGCCGACCGCCGTCGAGACGACGAACGCGGCGTTGACGGCGAACACAACGACTAACGCGCCGCCCGCTACCCCGGTCGAGAAAACTGCGTTTGAAAAAACCGCGCCGACGCCGGCCGTCGCCGTCGCCGCGCCGACTACGACGACGACCAACACGCCGCTCGCGGCCATGACGGAGGGCGGCACGCTGCTCTACATACTGTCGGGGCAGAAGGAGATGCGCGTCGGCGAGCGACAGCGTTTGATGCTGCTCGTCAAGACCTCGACGCCGCTCGGACTCGCCGCCGCGACGCTCAGGTTCGACCCGCGCGTCGTCGCCGTCCGCAATGTTACGCACGGTAGCCTCTTCGGCGAGGCGAAGGAACTGTTGCCGACGATCACGCCTTCGATTGACGCGCGCGGCTCTCTGCTCGCGCTCATCGCCCCGGCCGCCAATACGCCGATCAACGGCATGGGAGTTTTACTGTTCGTCGAGATCGAAGCAATCGGCGCGGGCGAAAGCGATGTCACGCTCGATCAGGCGGGCGTTCATCTCATGTCGGCCGCAGGGCAGAACGTGGCGACGCAACTGGCGCACACGCGCCTCGTCGTGAAGCAGTAACCGGGCGCGAGTCGAAGGAAAGGCCGGAGGGTATGTCGAAGGGTGCAGAGGCACATGTGAAGGGCGGGGCGAAGCGGTTCGCCGTGCGCCGTCCACGCGCCTTCGCCCTCGCCCCGCGCCGCTCGCAGGGCGGGTGGACGCTCATCGAACTCGTCATCACGATGACGGTGCTCGCGGTCCTCTCGATGGGCGTCATCCCGATGGTCAAGACCGCCGTCAAGCGACAGCGCGAGCAGCAACTGCGTGAATCCCTGCGCGAGATGCGCGACGCGATCAAGCAGTTCAATCGCGACGCCATCAACAGCCCTTATCTGGATCAGGTGCCGCCGGAGGTAGCAGCGGCGGCGGGCAACGCCAACGCCGGGAACGCCGTGCCCGGCGTGCCCCCCGACCCGCACAGCAAGGTAGCCATCGCCGACAAGACGCTGTTCGGCGTGGACAACCCCGAACGCTTCCCGCCGAAGCTGGAGACGCTGGTGGAAGGCGTGAGCGTCGCGGCGCGCGTGCCGCCCGTGGGCAGCGGCGGTGGCAGCGAACTCCCGAAGCTCGGTGACGGGGCGCTCGCCTTCAAGAAGAAAGTTTACCTGCGCAAAATTCCCGTCGATCCGATGACGGGCAAGGCCGAGTGGGGCATGCGCTCCTCTTACGACTCGCCCGACTCGGGTTCGTGGGGCGGCGAAAACGTCTTCGATGTCTACTCGAAATCGCAGGAGACCGCGCTCAACGGGCAGAAATACAGTGATTGGTGAAATGGGAAAAACAGTGTGCGATGAGCGGGAAGCATTGAGCAGCGGAGAGAGCAGCGGAGGACGCCGGGAAGACGCGACGCCCCACGCTCAAAGCTCGCCGCTCACAGGCTTCCTGCGCCGCCGCGCCGACGCGCTTGTGCGCCTGCGTTCTTCGTCGCTCGGCCAGTCCGGTTTCACCCTGCTCGAATTGATGATCGTCATTTCGATCATCATCATCCTCGCCATCATCGTCTTGCCGCAGTATCAGAAGACGGTTTTGCAGGCGCGCGAGTCTGTGTTGAAAGACGACCTCGCGCAGATGCGGAAGCTGCTCGATCAATATGCCGCCGACAAGGGAAAACTCCCGCAATCGCTCGAAGACCTCTCCGGTTCCGGCTACCTGCGCGAAGTGCCCGTCGATCCGATCACGGGGCAGAAGGACTGGAACGTCATCATGGGGCCGGATGCCAACTCGGCCGAAGGCGGGCAGGGCGTCGTGGACGTGCGCAGCGCCTCCGGCGACCTCTCAAGCGAGGGCACGCCTTATAGCGAATGGTAGTTAAGACGGTGACAGGTGACGGGTGACAAGTTAAAACAAACGCTTGTCTTTAACTTGTCACCCGTCACTTGTCACTCGCCACTTTTCTTATGAACTCTTTCTCCAGGTTGATTAAGCCGCGACTGCCTTCGGCCGCGCTCGGTTTGACGGGCGAGGGCGCGGCGGTCGTCTGGCTGGAACGCAGGCGCGACGGGACGCTCCTGGTGCGGCGCGCGGGTTACGTGCCGCTGGCCGAAGAATTGGTGCGCCCTAATTTCGACGAGCCGAACGTGGCCGATGCGGGCGAGTTGGCCGCCGTCGTGCAGGGGCTTGCGGCGAGCGCAGGGCTACAGAAGCGCAAGCGTTGGTCGGTGGCCTTGCCCGAGGCGGCGACGCGCACAACCATCCTGACGATGGAGGGCGGCACGGCCTCGCGCGCCGAGACGGAAGAGATGTTGCGCTGGAAGACCGAGCGCGGTTTCGGCACGCCGATTGAGGAGTTGCGCGTCGCGCGCGAGCGTCTGCGCCCCGACGCGCAGGGTCGGCCGCGCTACCTCGCGACGGCCGTGCGTCTCTCCGTCCTCGCCGAGTACGAGGCGGTGCTCTCCGCGCTCGGCTGGCAGGCGGGTCTGGTTTTGCCGCGCCACATGGGCGAGGTCTGGTGGCTGATGCGCGAGCGCGTCGCCGCCGCTGCGGCGTCCGACTCGCTCCTCGTCAGCACGCATCACGAAGGTTTCACGGCCGTCCTCCTGCGCCACGCCCAGCCGCTGCTCGTGCGCAGCATCGTCTGCGAGGCGGAAGACCGCGTTGACGAACTCTATCGTTTCCTCCTCTTCTACCGCGACCGCGTGCTGACGCCCGCCGCAGACGCCGACGCTCCCCCGGCCGACGCCATCGGGCGAATGATGATCGCCGGCGACGGCATCGAACACGCGGAAGCGAGCGCGATCATCGAAGAGACGCTCAACACGCGCCCGCGCCTCGTCACCGCCGCAGACGTGCGCCTCGCGCTCCCGTCCGACGAACTCGACTTCGACGCCATCGCCGCGCCCGCCGGTCTCGCCGCCCTGGCGTGGGCTTGATGCGCCGGAGCGCGTGTGGTCAGGGCGGTTGAAAAAATGAGGAAGGTGGCTTTGCTCGGTAACGCGGGCGGCGGGAAGTCCACGCTCGGCGCGAAGCTCTCGGCGCGCACGGGCGTCCCGCTCTACTCGGTTGATATGCTCCAGTGGAAACCGGGCGGCGTGGCCGTCTCAGAAGAAGAGTTCGAGAGGACGCACGACGAGATCATCGCCCGCGACAGTTGGATCGTTGACGGGTTCGGGACGTTCCCGACATACCTGCGCCGCCTCGAAGCGGCTGACACTATCATCCTCGTCGATCACGCCATCTGGCGTCATTACTGGTGGACGGCGCGGCGAAACTTTCTGAGCGTCTTCCGCACGCCCGCAGGCTTCCCGGCTGAGACCCCGCTCATCCGCGACACCGTTAAGATCGCGAAATTCATGTGGTGGGTGCATCGAAATTTCACGCCCACGAACCGCCGGATGATCGAGCGTTACGCCGCAACGAAACGAATCTTCCATCTCCGCTCGCCGAAAGAGATCAGGGCGTTTTGCGTAGCGCATTCGCTGTGACGAAGCGCCGAAGAGAGGGGCGGGCGCGGCCGTCGAAGTTATGAAACTTTCGCTTTTCCACGCACGTAAAGACGCTTTACAAGAATTATGAGTGTAGCTTCCCCCACAATTCAGAAGTTCGCGGGCCTTGCCGATTGCGAATTGGTGACACGCGCCATCTCGGGGCGCGATGACAGTTTCGAGGAACTCGTGCGCCGCTACCAGCGGCCGCTCGTCTCCTACGTCTATCGCATGACGGGCAACTACGAGTCCGCGCTCGACCTGACGCAGGAAGTGTTCATCAAGGTCTACGGGTCGCTGGCGCGCTATCGCCCCGAATACAAATTCTCGACGTGGATTTACCGCATCGCGCACAACACGGCCATTGACCACCTGCGCCGCCACTCGACGCGCGAACAGGAACTCGAAGTGGCGACGCCCGAAGGCGACACCTACGAGAAGCCGTACGCTTCCGGCGCGCCGACGCCCGAAGAGGAGAGCGTGCGCGCCGAGCGTCGCGCCGAGATCGAGGATGTCGTCCAGTCGCTCCCGGCCAGCTACCGCGAGTTGATCGTGCTGCGCCACGCGCACGATCTCAGCTACGACGAGATCGCCGAAGTGACCGGCCTGCCGCTCGGCACGGTCAAGAACCGCATTTTCCGCGCGCGCGAAGCGATGCGCACGCCGCTCGTCGAGCGCGGCATCACGGGCATTTAGAAAAAGGGAAGCGAACACCGAATCGTGAGCCAACGAACGCCCACAGCCAGCCGCATCGAGACCATCGAAGCCGACCCGGCCAACCCGTGTCTGGACGTGGCCGCGTACCTCGACGGCGAACTGGACACCGGCGCGAGCGCACGATTCGAGCGGCACGCTAAAACCTGCGCGCCGTGCGCGAACGCCCTCCGCGAGCAGAGGCGTCTGCTCTGCGTCCTCGACGTGGCCTTCGGCGACCCGCAGAAGCAAATTCAACTCCCCTCTAATTTCACGGAGGTCGTCAAAGCGCGCGCGCAGTCGGACATGACGAGCGTGCGGCGTCGTTCGGAGCGCAGGCGCGCCGTGGTCGTCAGCGTCGGGCTGGCCGCGCTCTCGTTCGCGCTGCTCGGCTGGCAGGCGTGGGATGAACTGTTCGCCCCCTTGCGCGCTGCGGCGGGCGTCGCGGCCACGATGCTCGACATGGCGGCGAACGCCTTCGGGGAAGCGGCGTCCGGCGTCGCCCTCACGTTGCGCGTGCTCGGCGGGCAAATGTTAGAGGAGCCGGGCGCGGGAAGCATCGGCGCATGCATCGCCGTCGCCCTCGCCTTAGCCCTGCTCTTACGCCTCGTCGTCGGCTATCACCGCGCGCCCCGTCTCCCAGACTAGAGGGCGCGCCCCCGGCTCGAAAATTCTCCGCGCGCGAAAACTCTCCGCACGTTCTTTACGTAACACCTCTGACCTTATTTCGACCGGCCGCAAGCGCGCGTTAACAGATGTGACTTCCTTTAACTTTCAACCGGCCTCGACGCTTCCAGACCTGCGCACACTCTCCCGCGCGGCGGCGATTCTCTGCGCGCTGCTGTGCGCCGGCGTCGCGGCGGTCTCGGCGCGCACGCCCTCCGTCCGCGTGGACGAGAACGACCCGACGACGCTCATCGTCGAGGGCGAAGACACGCAGGACGTGTTCGGAATGGGGCGCAACGTCATCGTGCGCGGGCGGGTCAAGCATGGCGTGATGGCCTTCGGGGGCGATGTGTTCGTCGAAGGGCAGGGGCGCGTGGAGGGCGATGTCGGGGTAATCGGCGGCACGATCACGCAGCACAAAGATTCATACATCGGCGGCGACGTGCTCGTCATCGGCGGCGCGTACCACCACGGCAAGACCGCGCCGGGGCGCAACCCCGAGACGAAGACGATCATGTTCGCGGGCTACGAGGAGGAGTTGCGCGAGTTGGGGCGTAACCCCGCGTCGCTGCTCGAACCGAAATGGACGGTCGCTTCGTTCGGCCTGCGCGTTCTCTCGATCCTCTTCTGGTTCATCATCTCTCTGGGATTGACCGCCGCGACGCCCGGGGCGATTAGCCGCGCGGCGATGCGTTTACAATTGACGAGTCTGCGCGTCGCGGTCATCGGGGTGCTGGCGGCCTTCGTGCTCGCGTTTGGCGTGCCCGTCGCGTTGCACGTCCTGCCGCCCGTGCTCGGCCTCTTCACCGGCGCGCTCTCGATCCTGCTGTTGTTCGTGGCCTACCTCTTCGGGCGCGTGGCGATTCATGCGGCGACGGGGCGCTGGTTGCAGCGTCTCTTGCTGCGCGAATCACAGCGTTCCGAGTCTATCGCGCTCCTGCTCGGCGCGGCCTTCTGGGCGGCCGTGCTGTCGCTGCCGTACGTGTGGGCGTTCGCCGTCGCCGCGCTGGTCGTCACGAGCCTGGGACTGGCTCTGACGGTGCGCTATCGCATCGGCTGGAAATCCCCCTCGCGCGCTTGATCTCGCCCGCGTTACACACTAATCTTCACCTTCATTCCCCTGAAATTGTTCGCCAATAGAGGCGACTAAATGAGTTGGCTGCGCGTCTAACCTGTTGCCGCGAAAGCGCGCTCTCCCTCCACGAAACATTCTTCGTCGGAAATTCCCGGACGGCGATATCGCACAGTTCGAGCCGGCGCGACCGGGGCGGGAACAATATCGCCACCCGGACGTAAAACCTTAAACGCTCCGATAACCGTTATTCCACGACCGAGAGAGCATCAAGATGAAAAAGCACTTTTTGACCTTAGCCTTCGCCGCGCTCGCCTGCACGACGAGCATCAGCGCCGCGTTCGGACAAACCACGGCCGCCGCCGGTGCAGGCCAGACGAACACCGCCATTTCAGCCAACCGCGTGCTTGGCGACGTGACGGCGATTGACCCGTCGGCTCTCACCATCACGCTCAAAGTGGATGGCGGCACCGCGCCCATCAACGTCGTGCTGAGCGCGGCGACGGTCTATTACCGCGTCAATCCAGACGCGCTGGCGCGCGCCGCGAAGGGCGCGATCACGCCCGCGGACATGACGAAAATCACGTTGGAGGGCGTCGGCGTCGGCAACAGGCTGGTGGTGCTCGGCAAAGTTTCCGCCGATCAAAAGACGATTCCGGCGCGCGTCGTGATCGTGGCGACCAAAGAGGACATCGCGCGGAAGCACGAACTCGACCGCGCACAGTGGCAGCGTCGCGGCATCGTCGGCACGGTCACGGCCGTCAACGCGGCGACGAAAGAGATCACCGTGTCGGCCTCCACCCCGGAAGGCTTCAAGCCGATGGTCGTGGCGGCCGGGGGCGAAAACGTTCTGTTTCGTCGTTACGCGCCCGACTCCGTGAAGTTCGCCGACGCCAGGTCGAGCAATTTCGCGGAGGTGAAGATCGGGGATCGCCTGCGGGCGCTCGGCGAAAAAAGCGCGGACGGCGCGCGCTTCACGCCCGAAGAGATCGTCTCCGGCTCGTTCCGCCAACTCGTCGGCACGGTCACGGCCGTTGACGCGGCGACGGGCGAGATCAAGATCAAGACGCAGGACAACAAGCCGCTCACCATCCTCGTCAACAACGACTCGAATTTGCGCCGTCTGCCGCCGATGATGGCGCAGTTGATGGCGCAACGCGCGGCGGGCGGCGGGGCTAACGGAGGCGGCAGACCCGGCGGCGGTGCTGCCCCGGGCGAAGGTGCGCG
>DATCWB010000525.1:0-8714 GCA_036566625.1 Pyrinomonadaceae bacterium | reverse complement strand
CCCGCCGTGAGCGGCGAGACCGCGCCCGCCGCGTCGCCCACCAGAAGGCCGCGCGCGCACGCGATGCGGCCGAGCACGCCGCCGACGGGGATGCGACCGCCGCGTCGCTCGATGAGTTCGGCACGACCGAGATCGAACATCCCTGCGAGACTCGCGCGGAATTTTTCGAGCGCGCGCGCCGGATCGAAACGCGCCGCGTCGCCGCCGACGCCGATGTGCGTCTCAACTCCGTCTTCGACGACCCAGGCGATGTAGCCGGGTGCGAGTTGTGGCTCGACGAAGCAATGGAAGCGCGGCTCGCCTTCGAGCGGCACGCCTGCTAAAACCTCTTCGACGCCGACGATCCATTCGCGGTTCTCGTCAAGTCCCAGATCGCGCGCGACGCGCGAGCGTGCGCCGTCAGCCCCGACGAGAAATCCGGTTTGCACTCTCCGCACGCGCCCGCCCGTTTCAAGCCGCACGATTGATTGGCCGCCCGTCGTTGCCGCTTCGCATCCGGCATAGCGCGTCTCCGGCAGCCAACAAACGCCCGCGCGCTCGCAGTCGGCTAAAAATCTCAGGTAGAGTTTGCCCATGCGACCGACGCGAAATTCGTCATGCGGGCTGCGGAGCGTGAGCGCGCGGCGCGCGGGCGAGTAGAGCGTGACGGAGCGGACGGCGGGGCCGAGGCAATCCGGGGGAAGCGGAAAATCTTCGAGCGTGCGGCGCACGAAGATGCCGGTCGTGTGCACCCGCTCGTCGAGCGCGCGTTTGCGATCAACGAGCAGCACGCGCCGACCTGCACCGCCGAGCAGACGCGCGCACTGCAAACCTCCCAGCCCCGCGCCCACCACGACCACGTCATAATTTTCAACGTTCATCATCACCGTTAGACTCTCAAGGGCGATCCCTTCAACGCGCTTTAGCCCGCCTTCCGGAGCGCGCCTGTTTCAGCTTTCCGGCTTTCACGTTGCGCGCGGCCTTTGCGCCCTTCGCTGCGATGTTGGCAGTCGCTCCGGCCTTCGCAACTTTGGTTTCTGTGATCATCTTTATCGTCGCTGCACCGTTCGTCGCGGCAGGCTGAGCGTTTGTCGTCGCGCTTGTGGGCGCAACCGCCGTTGTTGTCGTTATCGCATCGGGCGGCGCAGTTGTGGCGGGTGCGCTCGCCGGAGGGATTACGGGAACGCTGCTCGCGGGCGGCGGGCACGACTCTTCGCTCAAACTTTCACGGTGCGCGGCCACCGTCCGCCACGCACGCGAGCGCGCGAGGCTCCACGCGCGCCAGTCCTCGCCGGACGCGCGCCCCGACCAGCGACCCGAAAGTTCGCGCTCTACGAGGCAACGCTCGTCAGGGCTGAGAGAGGGCAGCGCGGAGACGAGCGCGGGCACGGCGTCGGCACTCAGCGATGCGGCGTAAGCGGCATCGAAGGAACGCCCCGCCCGCGCGTGCGCGGCGTTGGCGCGCACGATGTAGGCATCAGGGTTGATGAGATGCAGCAGTCCGGCGGTGACGAACGCGGCGACCAGCGCGCCGCAGGCGAAACGCTGGCGCGCGCTCTGCACGAGCACCGTCCACGCGAACCAGACGAAGACGAGGCCGAGCCACAGCATGAAGGCGGTCGTGTAGAGACGCAGTTCCGTCAGTCCGTACTCGCTCTGGTACAGGCGCATGCGCGCGACCGCCGAGGCCATGATGATGAACAGCAAAGCGACCTGCGCCCCGGCCAGCGGGCGAAAGACGCGCTCGGCCGTGGAGCTGTTTTTTCTGAGCAGGGCGTGCGCGCCGAGCAAGAGCGGCAGCACCAGCCCGGCCACCCACGTCAACTCGAAGAAGCCGCGCCGCGCGTATTCCGAGTAAGTCAACTCCGTGATCGACATGACGCGCGCCGCGCCGCCGAAGAAGTAGCGAAACTGCACGGCGACGAAGCACGCGAACAAGACGTTCAGCAACCCGAGCACGACGCCCACTTCGACCGCGCCGAGCGAAATCCCCTGCGCCGCCTGCCCTGCAAACGCCTCCGCGCCACTCGCCTGCTCGTGCACCTCCGCGCCGCTTGCCTGCACGCGTGCCTGTGCATCGCTCCCCGGCTTCTCTGCGTCGTTCGGCTTTTCTACGGGAGTAGCGCTCTTGCCCTCCGGCGTCGCGCCGCCTTCAACCACGACGCTCCCCGGCGGCTGCCTGTGTGCGTTCGACTCGCCCGCGCGCGTCGCGTCCGTCTCCGTCGCCCCGCGTCGTTCCTTGTCGTCCACCGTGATCGAGGTGTAGGCGACGGGCGCGGCCTCTGAAACCACGCCCGCCGTCTCTTCGGCCAACATCATGCCGCGCAGGAAACCACCGGTCATCCACGCGAACAGGAGCATCAGGAAGAAGTGTGAGAACAGCACGCTGGCGTCGAGTTGAAACGTCTGCCGCATGATGCCCTCGAACACGGCGTCGGCCGCCATGAACAGCGCGCCGAAGATGAACAGGAGCGGCACGGCGATGACCAACCCGCGCGCCACCGCCCACGCGTGACGCATCACGCCATGGCGCGGGATCGTCGCCCATCGCACGTCGCTGATGACGAGCGGCAGGCTCGCAAACATCGCGTCGAACGCCGCATGCCCCAGACCCAGCGCGTAATCCGCCAGCCCTCCCAGCCGTATGCGCCGCCCGCGCGTGCGCCACGCGAGCAACGTGAGCGCGACGAACAACGCCATCCCATCGAGCAGCTTCAGCGTCGCCGAATCGCGCCACGCGAACGCCGCCGCGAAGAAGACGACGGGGAGCAGCAACCACCCGCCATCCGCGCGCCAACTCGCGCGCGCGCCGGAGCGAGCGTGCAGCGCGTACATCGCCGCCACGAGCGCGCCCGTCCACAGAAAGACGTTCAAGCCCCAGGGCGTCTGTCGCAGCAACGCATCGCCGAGCACGCCCAACAGCAACGCCGCTTCCAGAATGTTCAAACCCAACTTCGTTCGATTGCTCATACGCGCCTCCGACTCGGATCAACCTCGCTGACGTTACACGTTCACTCTCCGCGCCTGTTCCCACATCCCGCTCGCCGCCGCTTTCATTTTCGCCGGCGTCGCCCTCAACTCCGACCACGGCCGCGCCGTTATCTCCCCGCCAGGGCGGCGACGGGCACGCATCCGAAACGCCGTTCACGCCCGTGAAACTCCGCCACCGCCGATGCCAGATCGTCCGCCGTGAAATCAGGCCACATCCGTCGCGTGAAATAGAGTTCGGCGTACGCGCTCTCCCACAACAGGAAATCGCTCACGCGCTGTTCGCCGCCCGTGCGTATCAACAAATCCACGTCGCGTGCGGGCGAGGCGTCGTTCACCGCGCGACCGAGCAGCGACGCAAACTCTTGACGCGTGACCATGCTGGTTGACCTTCGCTCGGAGTTCAATACTTTCGCCGCGCGCAAGATCGCCTCGCGCGAAGAGTAGTCAACCGCGAGCCGCAACCGTAGAGCGCGCCCTTCGGCCGTTTCAGCTTCCGCCGTCTCGATGGCCGCGCGCAGCGCGGGCGTCAGACGGTCGCGCCGCCCGACGACGCTCAGGCGAACGCCGCGCTCCTCCAGTTTCTTCGTCTCCGCGATCAGGTAACGCCTGAGGAGCCGCATCAGGAGCGACACCTCGCGCGGCGGTCGTCCCCAGTTGTCCGTGGAGAAGGCGTAGAGGGTGAGCGTCCCGATGCCGCAGCCGGGCGCGGCCTCCACCACGCGGCGAACCGTCTCGGCGCCCGCCCTGTGCCCAGACGTGCGCGCCAAACCGCGCGCCTGCGCCCAACGCCCGTTGCCGTCCATGATGATCGCGACGTGCAAGCCCTCGTTTTCCGAGATTTGTAAAGCCCTTTGTTTCATAAAGTCCTCACGCAAAAAATTTTAATCTCAGCGTTCCCGCGCCGTGCGGATGATTGATTCCATGTGATCAAGGTAGCGCGTCAGAGCGCGCCGCCCGTCGGCGGTCAGGCGATACTCGGTCTTCGGCGTGCGCCCGTCGAAAGACTTCTCGCAGGTGATGTATGCGGCGTCTTCGAGTTTGCGCGCGTGGACGCTCAGGTTGCCGTCCGTCGTCTTCAAAATCTCTTTGAGTTCGTTGAACGTGAGCGACGCGTTGCCGGCGAGCGCGCTGACGATACCGAGCCGCAGGCGTTCATGGATTAAACGATCCAACTCCGCCGCGCTCGTCACAGGTGTCTCGCCGCCGTCGCCGGCAGCGGTTTGCCCGACCGCGCGCAGTTCGCCGCGTGCGGCCGGCGCAGCGGTGCGCCCTTTTCTCTGTGTGCTTGCTTTAGCCACCGTGCCTCCTTGCGATGATGACGCCGAAGATGATGTGCAGCCCGCCGAAGCCCGCGGCCATGTAGGCGTCGGCCCACGCCGCAGGGCTAAAGAGCGCGAGCGTGCCCATCAGCATGAAGCACAAGCCCATGACCGGCACGATCTTGACGGAAAATGCGCCGCCCGTCACCACGCCCGCCCCGTAGAGTAGCAGCCACATCGGGCGGATCACGCTCACCGTGCCGTAGCGCGAGAGCACGACGGTCAGCAGCGCGCCGACGAAGAGCGGCGGGGCGAGGTTGAAGAGGAGTTTGCGCCCCGGTTTCGACAGCAACGGTTGCTGCGCGGCGCGCGCCTTGCGGCTCATTGCCACTACCGAGACGAGAAGCGACACCACAGCCTCGGCCACCCAGATTTTGATCCACGCGCCGCGCTCCGTCGCCCTCACCGCCAGGTAGCAGGCGGCGAGCGCGGTCAGTCCCACGGCGCACAGCCCCCAGCCGGAAACGGCGGTGAACGATGCCGCGCTCTCCATCGTCTCGCGGATGAAGCGCAAATTATCCATCGCCCGCGCGTGCAGGGCGGGCGGCTCCGGCTCTTCGACCGCGCGCAGGCGCGTGAGTTTGGCGACAGTCATCACGGGCACGATACGCCTTTCGGGCAATTTCGTCAAGTACTTTATAATGCAAAGCCGGGAGGGGAAAACTGTCGGAGCGTTGTAAAGGTGAGGGCGGCGGTCGGAAGAAGTTTTACCGCGCGTCGGCCGCCGGGGAGCGCGCATGTTTCGCACTCCGTCCCCAAGTTTGTTAGCATGTCGAGCGTCCCCACATCCAGTTAAGGAGATCAGAGAAGTTTTGCAGGACGAGAAACTCCCCGGCGGAATCAGCTTCGTCGCCGAAGGCGAAGGCATACGCGAATACCGGCTCGCCAACAACCTGAAGGCTCTGCTCGTGGAGAACCGCGTCGCGCCCGTGGCGACCGTGTGTGTGCTCTACAAGGTCGGCTCGCGCAACGAGGCCGTCGGCTATACCGGCTCGACGCACCTGCTCGAACACATGATGTTCAAGGGCACACCCACCTTCAACAAGGATCGCAACACGCAGATCGCCGCCACGCTCCAGAAGATCGGCGCGGACTTCAACGCGACGACGTGGTATGACCGCACCAACTATTTCGAGACCGTGCCGAGCGACAAGGTGGAACTCGCCATCCGCCTCGAAGCCGACCGCATGCGTAACTCGTTCATCGCCGACGCAGATCGCCAGAGTGAGATGACCGTCGTGCGCAACGAACTCGAACGCGGGCAGAACGAACCCTCGATGGTGCTCGACGAAGCCGTCTACGCCACGGCCTTCCGCGAACATCCTTATCACCACCCGACCATCGGCTGGCGCGCCGACGTGGAGAACGTGCCCACCGCGCGGCTCAAAGCCTTCTACGACACTTTCTATCACCCGAACAACGCGACCGTCATCGTCGTCGGCGACTTCGAGCGCGCCTCGACGCTTGAGTTAATCAACGAAAACTTCGGCGCGTTCCCCGCGACGGAAGAGGCCATCCCCGAAGTCTACACGGACGAGCCGCCGCAGCAGGGCGAGCGTCGCCTGACGATCAAGCGCGCGGGCGAACTCGCGCTCGTGCAGATCGCCTTCCACACGCCCGCCGTGCTCGGCCAGTTAAAAGTGCTTTCAAACGACGAACTCGCCGCACGCGCCGCGAACCCGCCCGCCGAAAACGACATCTACCCGCTCGTCGTGCTCTCGGCCTTATTGTCGAACGGCGTCACGAGTCGCCTTTACCAGGCGCTTGTCGAGACGGAACTCGCCGTCAGCGTCACGTCGAACTGCGATCAGTTTCGCGACCCCGGCCTCTTCAACGTCTACGCCACGGTCAACCCCGGCGTCGCGCCCCGTCGGGTCGAGGAAGCGATCCTCTCGGAATTGGCGCGCGCCGGCGCAGAGGAGTTGCCGGATGCGGAAGTGGAGAAGGCGAAGCAGCAGATCGTCGCGCAGGTGGCCTACAACCGCGACGGCACGTCCGACATCGCCTCGCAGATGTCCGAGGCGGAGGCCGTCGCCGACTGGCGTTTCTACAAAGATTATGCGTCCAACATCGCGCGCGTCACCGGCGCGGACGTACAACGCGTCGCGCGCACTTACTTCACGGAAGACAACCGCACCGTCGGCTATTTCATTCCGAAGGCGACAACCGACGACGACGCGGACGACGCAGGCGCGAACGGATCAAACGGCGCATGATCCTATCTCGCTCAATGTAAACTCATAACAACTTTTGCGCCTTCGGTTTTCTTCTCTGCGCCTCCGGCGAGAAATGCTTTTTCACGCAAAGGCGCAAAGTTAAAACGTAAGGCGCGAAGGCTTGGGTAGCCGTTTGTGGTTTCGAGTTCTTCGAGTTAATTGCAGGGAGGGAGCGTAAGAGATGGTGAAACGGGAAGGCGCGGGGCATGAGGTGACGGTCGGCGGGAGCGCGACGCCGCAGGAGTTGGGGCAGCAATCGCACGCGGGGCACGACGAGAAATCGTCTGAAGCCGTGGCGGCGAACACGCCCGCCAGCGCCGGGCGTTCAAACTTCGCCGCGCGCGTCGCACGCACCGAACTGCCCACAGGAGCCGTCGCGCTCGTCCTCGAAAACCGCGCCACCCCGACCATCTCTCTGCGCGGAAGTCTCCGCGCCGGTTCGTATTTCGAGCCGCGCGACAAGCCCGGACTCGCGCGTCTCACCGCCGACATGCTCGAACGCGGCACGTTGCGGCGCACCAAGTTTCAGCTCGCGGGCGACCTCGAAGCCGTGGGCGCGCAAATAGAATTCTCGGCCGACCCCTTCGCCGTAGAGATCGCCGGGCGCGCGCTCGCCAAAGATTTACCGCTCCTTCTCGGCACGCTCGCCGAACAACTGCGCGAACCCGCGTTCCCCGCCGACGAACTGGAAAAACTCAAACAGCAGGCCATCGCCGCCGTGCAGGAGCAACAGGCGAACACGCGCCTGCGTGCCTACGAAAAGTTTTCCCAACTCATCTATGACCCGTCCAACCCGTTCTACGTCCACGGCGGCGAGCAACTGATCAAAAGCCTCAATTCGATCACGGTCGAAGACATACGCCGCTTCTACGAAGAACGTTACGGCGGGCGTTCGCTCATCCTCTCCGTCGTCGGAGACGTGCGGACTGGCGAAGTGCAAAGGCTGTTCGCGGAAGCGTTCGGAGAGTTTGGCGGGCCGCGCGCGGGCGTCGAGATCGGCGTGGATGATCCTGCACCGCAGGCGGGCGCGCGCCGCGAGATCGTCCTGCTCAAAGAGAAGGCCAACGTGGACGTGCTGCTCGGCACGGCTGCCCCTCTCAGGCGCGTCGCGCACGACTATTACGCGGCCACCCTCGCCAACGGCGCGCTCGGCGAATCAACGCTCTCCTCGCGCCTCGGCCTGCAAGTGCGCGACCGCGAAGGACTGACCTACGGCATCGGCTCGCGTTTCCGCGCGCCCTCGCTCGCCGCAGGGCCGTGGTACATCGCCGTCTCCGTCAACCCCGGCAACGTCGAAAAGGCGATAGGCTCCGCGCTCTCCGTCCTGCGCGACTACGTTGAGCACGGCATGACGGCCGACGAACTCTCGGACGAAAAATCATCGGCCATCGGCTCGTTCAAAGTCTCTCTCTCGACCAACGCCGGGCTGGCCGAAGCGCTCTGGAACGCAGAGTTCTTTCGCCTGGGCGTGGACTACCTCGACCGCTTCCCCGACCTCATTCAGGCCGTCACGCTCGAAGAGGCCAACGCCGCGATTCGCAAACACTTCCGTCCGGATCATCTCACCGTCGTCATCGCAGGCGACTACGAATCCGCGCCCGCCAGCGCAAACGTCTTGACTTAAACCGTCAAGAGTTTCCCCGTCGCACTCAGTTACAAAGAGTCGGGGCGGGGCGCGGAGTTCACGCGGAAGAAGCGCGGAGAGAGACATTTCAAATCTCAAGTGTGAGATCACGAATGTCTCTCTCCGCGCTTCCTCCGCGCCCTTATGCAGCGTTCCTGCTTCATCGTTTCACTCAGCAGGGGCCGCGGCTTTGCGCGCCGCCGTCGCACAGGGCGGGCTTCACGACCTGCCACCCGATGATCACCCCCGCAGCCACCGCCCCGCCGATGAGCACCTTCGTCATCGTGGAGAAACCGTTGCCCGACTTCTTCACCTGCGCCACGTCCGTGTAAGCCACCACGGTTGCCGCGCCTGTCCTGGCGTCCGTGACTGTGAAAGAGTCCGCTCCGGCCGCGCTGATGTAGCCTTTCAGCTTCGTCTCGTCACGCAGTTTGACCTCGACCCGCGCCCTCTCACCCGTGCCCAATTTCAAAACGCTCACGCGTGCCTGTTGGGCGATGCGCGCATCCACGCCCGTTTCCGCTCGAACCGTTTGGAAACCGAAGGCCGCAGACAAAATTATTCCCGAAAGCATCAATGCGAAAG
>DATCWB010000524.1:0-4582 GCA_036566625.1 Pyrinomonadaceae bacterium | reverse complement strand
AAATTGCCGGGGCGCTTGACCAGCCCGTTGTGATAGACACGCTGCGGGTGAATAAACAAACGCTTCCACCTCTGGCGTTCGAGTCGCTCGTCCGTTTCGGACTCGAAGATTTTCGTCAGGCCGAGAAAGTGGTCGGCATCGCCATGCGTGACGAGTACACAGTCGATCTCCTTCGGCTTCTCCTCGCTGGTCCCGCGAAAACGATTGGCGAGGTAGCGCGCGAAAAGCTGGTTGTCGCCGCCGTCGATGAGAATCACTTTGCCCTTCGGCGTCTCGATCACGGAGCCGTCGCCCTGCTGCACGTCAACGAAGTCAATCTTGAGAATGCGGCTCTTCTTCTTTTCGATGACCACGTCGGCGGGCTTGATTCCGCCCGACTTCGGCGTAATGAAACCGGAAACCTGAACGGGCTTGACGCTCCCGTCTTCCTGAGGTCTGAAAATAGTGACTTTGACTTCGACATGTTCGGCGGTCACATTTAAAACTTCGACTTCATCTCCCCAGGCAAGGACTCTGGTCGTCCCTTCCTCCGTTGCGGTGGCGGGCACTTTGATCGTCGCTAGGTCTATGTTGATGAGATGTTTTGCGGCCACGAGAGTGTTCTCCTTCGGTGCGAATTTGGAAAGGAAGCAAACAGGGAGCCCCGGCGTCTTGAGGCGAGTTGCGGCGTGCTCCTGAAACTCACGTGCGAGGCTCTTGAACGCCGAGCACTATAATTCCGCCGTAAAGGTTTGACAAGAACATTCCGGTGAGCCTTCCGACTGTTGGACGCCGCAGCATCTGCGACAAAGTTCAGGACGCGAGGTGGGCTAGATGGCTGGTATCGTTGAGAGCGCGAACGCGCAGGAAGCCATCGTCGCGGAGTTGGATGCGAGCGATGCCGCAATTGGCGGTGGCGAGCCAGACGGGGCGCAAAGCGGGTGCGTCGAGCGCGCCCATCAGGTGCAGCGCGAGAATGCAGATCGTGCCGGTGTGGGAGAAGAGGGCGAGCGTGCCGCCGCGGTTGCGGGCGATGGCGCGGTCGAGTTCGCTTGCGGCGCGGTCGAGCAGTTGGCGGTAGCTTTCGCCGCCCGAGAGGACGTGTTCGAAGTCCCTGCGCAGCAGCGCGGCATACTCTTCGGGGAACTTTTGCGCCGCCTCCTCGAACGTCAAACCTTCCATCTGCCCGACGCTGCGTTCGCGAAAAGCGTCGGTCTGCCGTATCTCCATATCGAGCGCGCGGGCGAGGGGCGCGGCCGTCTCGACGGCGCGCAGCAAGTCGCTCGAATAGATCGCCGTGACGCCTTCCAGACTGAGCGCACGCGCCGTCGCCTCGGCCTGCCTGCGCCCGAGCGCGGACAGCGGCGTCGCCGTGTGCCCGCCGAACCGGCGCGCGGCGTTGCCCTCGGATTGCCCGTGGCGGATGAGCAGGATGTTGGTCATAGGGAAATTGCGGAATTCGGAATGCGGATTAGACAGACGGAGGCATCGGTTCAGTCAGAGACTGAGTCGCTCAAGTTTCTTCAATTTCTTCAATCCGCAATCCGCAATCATCTAAGCTGCGACCGTCTCGGCCCTCAACTTCTCGGCCTGATAGTGTGCGACGAGGGCGTTGATGATTTCGTCGAGCTGGCCTTCCATGACGAGGTGTAGTTGGTGGACGGTGAGACCGATGCGGTGATCGGAGACGCGGTTCTCTTTGAAGTTGTAGGTGCGAATCTTTTCGGAGCGGTCGCCCGAGCCGACCTGCGAGCGGCGCTCCGAGGCAAGCAGTTCGTGCTGCTTCTGCTCCTCCTGCTCTTGCAGGCGCGCTCGCAGCACGCGCATCGCCTTCTCGCGGTTCTTGATCTGCGATTTCTCGTCCTGCATGGAGACGACGGTGTTCGTCGGCAGGTGCGTGATGCGCACGGCCGAGTAGGTCGTGTTGACGCTCTGGCCGCCCGGCCCCGACGAGCAGAAGGTGTCTATGCGCAAGTCCTTCGCGTCGATCTTCACGTCCACCTCTTCGGCTTCGGGGAGCACGGCGACCGTGATCGCGCTCGTGTGGATGCGCCCGCTCGTCTCCGTCTGCGGCACGCGCTGGACGCGATGCACGCCCGATTCATGCTTCAACTTGGAATAGACCTTGTCGCCCTCGATAAGCGCGGTGGCCTCCTTGTAACCGCCTATCCCTGACTCGGACGTGCCCAGAATTTCCATGCGCCAGCCCTGCCGCTCGGCGTAGCGGCCGTACATGCGCAACATCTCGGCGGCAAAGAGCGAAGCCTCGTCGCCGCCCGTGCCCGCGCGGATTTCGAGGATGACGTTCTTTTCGTCGTTCGGGTCGGTCGGCAGCAAGAGCAGGCGCAGGTCTTCCTCGCAACGCTCCAACTGCTCTTGCAGCGTCTCGACTTCGACGCGCGCGAGCTCGCGCATCTCCTCGTCGTCGCCGCCCATGTCGAACATCTCGCGCGCGCCCACCAGTTGTTCCTTGAGCGACTTCCATTCACGGTAACGTTTCACCATCTCGCCGAGGCTGCGATGCTGCTTGGCGGCTTTCCCGTAGGCCGCCTGATCCGCCAGCAGTTCCGGCGAGTAGAGTTCTTCCGACAACGCTTCGTAGCGGGCTTCGATCTGTTCGAGTTTCTCTAACATAAGTCTTTATGAGAGCGGCGTCATGGCCGCTTCCTGCGGTCGCGGTTCGAGTTTGAGCGATTCCTTGAGCGCGTAGAGTGCGACTTCGAGTTGCTTGTCGTCCGGCTCTTTCGTCGTGATGTTTTGCAGCCAGAGGCCGGGCACGGTCATCAGCTTGAACACGAGGCTGCCTTCGCGTTTGGCCGAGAGCCGGATGATCTCGTAGGAGAGACCGGCGACGAGGGGCATGAGCGCGATGCGCGTGAGCATGTTCAGAGCGAGCGAGTCGAACTTGACGATGGAGAAGAGCACGATTGAGACGAGCATCACGACCATCAGGAAACTCGTCCCGCAGCGCGGGTGCTGGCGCGGCTGCACGCGCGCGTTCTCGACCGTCAAAGGCAAGCCCGCCTCCCAGGTGAAAACCGTCTTGTGCTCCGCACCGTGATATTCGAAGACGCGGCGGATGTCCTTCAACAGCGAGAAGGTCAGGATCATGATCAGGAAGAACGTCATGCGAATCACGCCGTCCACGAGATTGAACGCCACCGAAGGGCGCACCGGATGCAGGTAGCCCCGGACGCCGCCCCACGCGCGCTCGTACCACGCGCGATCATTAGAGGCCGTTTGATTCGTCGCCGCATCGCCGCTTACGGAGTTTGAGACAGCTTGAGTTTGCGTCGCCGCGACCGCGTTGGCAGGTACAGCCCAACCGGCGGCGATAAAGAGCGCATTCGTCAGGACGAGCGGAGCGACGATGAAGAGCATGACGTTGAAGAAGAGCGCGAAGATGATCGAGCCGATGACGGAGGCGTTCGCGCCACGCTTCATTTCATCCTCGGCGCGCCGCTCGGTCGGGATGGGGATCAGGCCGGGCACGCCGCCCGTGATCCCCGCGAAGTCGCCTTCGCCTTCGACGACCGCCGGGGTCAGCGCGACCGCCACCTCCTTCTCCTCCGCGTCGGCGAAGGCTTCGCTCGCCGAGTAGTTGAGAGCCTTGATGCCGAGCGCCATCGACTGCACGAGCACCGCCGCGCCGCGCAGCACGGGCAGGCGCAGGATGCGATGCTTGTCGCTCCACTTCGGCAAGGCCGCGCCCGTGAACACGATCTCGCCGTCGGCGCGCCTGACGGCCACGGCATAGGCATTCGGCGTCCGCATCATCACGCCCTCGACGACCGCCTGGCCGCCGACGATCAAATCCTTTTCGTTTGCGCTCACGTCTGTTTCGCTCTCCGGGTTTTTTTAGCAGGGGGGTTGAGACAACAACGCCGACGCATCAGGTTCGGAGGTCGCTTGCGGCATCGGGCTGGAGCAGATGCGCGGGGACGACCGCCGCGCTTTGTGTGCGTCGGCGTCAGGGTTTGGGTCGCTAAGACTGGCCGTGGGTGGTGTGCTTCATCAACACTACTACTAAATAAATGCCGCCCGCAGGTGAAAGCGCGCGGGCGGCTTTCGCGCTTCGGTTACTGTCCGCTCGTGGCGGTCTCGGTCTTCTTGCCGTAACGTTTGTTGAAGCGGTCGACGCGTCCGGCGGTGTCTACGAGTTTCTGTTTGCCCGTGAAGAACGGGTGGCAGGCCGAGCAGATTTCGACGTGCAGGTCGTCCTTGCGGGTCGAACGCGTGGTGAAATTCTCGCCGCAGGCGCACACGACTTTGATTTCGTTGTATTTGGGATGAATTCCGTCTTTCATGTTTTCCTTCCTCGCGACAGGCGGGAATTTGGGTCGCCTGTCAATCCGACATGATACGTTTTCGAGATTCTTATCGTCAAGTTAGATGGGGATTTAAGGTGCGTGGTGGCCTCGGTCGGGTGTGCCGACAAGTTTATTGACAATGCCTTAAAGCGCGTGTTAAAAATCCTTCTCGTTACCGCCTTTTTTGCTTCTTTGTCAGAAGTTACAAGTCGAAAGTTTGGGGCAGCAATTTCAGACGACGCGCGACCCATGCGCGTTTTAGCTGCGGGAGTCTAATCTCTTGAGCCGATGAA
>DATCWB010000523.1:0-5772 GCA_036566625.1 Pyrinomonadaceae bacterium | reverse complement strand
GAAGTCACCTACTAAATCGCGTCGCTGGCTAAGCGCGCCGCACGGCTTTAGACGGAAACGGTCGCCTCCCAGCGGGCGGCCGTTTCCGTTTTGCCATCGCGCATCAATGTCCGGGAACAATCCTTAAACTTTTCGACCGCGCGGCGTTATACTTGAGGGGTCGTGCAGACAATTCAAACTCGCGCCCCGTCCGCCTCGTATACCCGAAGGACATCACAATCCCCGACCGGAGGAAGGATTTATGAAATCAGTTAAACCCCCGACATTCTCCCGCATCAAGAGTCGCTCGCCGCTGCTCGCCGCGCTGGCCGTTCTCATCCTTACGGCGTTCGCCGCCACAGCGCCCGCCTCCTTCGCGCAAACGGCGCAGAAGAAGGCCGCGCCCGCGCCCACGAGGCAGGTCAAGCAGTACACCATCGAGCAGTTCATGGACACGACGCGCATCACGGGCGCGTCCTTCTCGCCCGACGAGCGGCAGATTCTCTTCGCCAGCAACAAGACGGGCATCTTCAACGTCTACACCATCCCGGCCGAGGGCGGCGCGCCGCGCCAACTCACGCGCTCGACCAGGGAGAGCACCTTCGCCGTCTCCTATTTCCCGAACGACTCGCGCATCCTCTACACCTACGACCGCGGCGGCAACGAAAACAACCACCTCTACGTGCTGACCGCCGACGGCCGCGAGCAAGACCTCACGCCCGGCGAAAAAGTTAAGGCCAACTTCCTCGGCTGGAGTTTCGATCTCAAATCCTTCTACTACTCGACGAACGAGCGCGACCCGCGCTACTTCGACGTGTTCAAAATGAGCATCGCCGATTTCAAGCCCGTCCTGCTCTTCAAAAACGAGATCGGCTACGACCTCGGCGACATCTCGAACGACGAAAAATACCTCGCCTTCGTCAAGCCGAATACCACCACCGACACGGACATGTACCTCTACAACACCGCGTCGAAGGAGATGAAACATCTCACGCCGCACAAGGGCGAGATCAATTACAGCCCGCAGTCGTTCGACCCCGCCTCGCGCTACCTCTATTACCTGACGGACGAGCAGAGCGAGTTCGCGCACGTCGCGCGCTACGATCTGGCTACGGGCAAGACGGAAGTGGTCGAGCGCGCCCCGTGGGATGTGATGTACACCTACTTTTCGCGCAACGGCAAATACCGCGTCGTCGCCATCAATCAGGACGCGCGCACCGTCATCAAGATTTACGATCAGGCCACCGGCAAGCCCGTCGCCCTGCCGCAACTGCCTAACGGCGACATCACCGGCGTTAACATCTCGCGCAGCGAGCGCAAGATGGCGTTCTACCTGAACGGCGACCGCAGCCCGAGCGATCTGCACGTCTACGATTTCTCGACGCGCAAGGTGACGAAACTCACCAGCAGCCTCAACCCGGAGATCGACCCGGCCGACCTCGTCAACTCGGAAGTGATCCGCTACAAGTCGTTCGACGGGATGGAAGTACCGTCCATACTCTACAAGCCGCACGGGGCGAGCGCGCAAAGTAAAGCGCCCGCGCTCGTCTGGGTGCACGGCGGCCCCGGCGGCCAGACGCGCACCGGCTACAGCGCGTTCATGCAATATCTCGCCAACCACGGCTACGTCATCCTCGGCGTCAACAACCGTGGTTCGAGCGGCTACGGCAAGACCTTCTTCGCGGCCGACGACGGCAAGCACGGGCGCGAGCCGCTGTGGGATTGCATCGAGGCCAAAAAGTACCTCGCCTCGCTCGGCTACGTTGACGAATCGAAGATCGGCATCATCGGCGGCTCTTACGGCGGCTACATGGTGCTGGCCGCGCTCGCCTTCAAGCCCGAAGAGTTCGCCGTCGGCGTGGACATCTTCGGCGTCTCGAACTGGGTGCGCACGCTCCAGTCCATCCCGCCCTACTGGGAGTCGTTCCGCAAGGCGCTTTACAAAGAGATGGGCGACCCGGCGACCGACCTTGAGAACCTGCGCGCCATCTCGCCGCTCTTCCACGCCGACAAGATTCGCCGCCCGCTCATCGTCCTGCAAGGCAAGAACGACCCGCGCGTCATCAAACCGGAGTCGGACGAGATCGTCGAGGCGGTTAAAAAGAATAACGGCGTCGTCGAGTACATCGTCTTCGACGACGAAGGCCACGGCTTCACCAAGAAGGCCAACGAGATTCGCGCCTACAAGGCAATCCTCGATTTCCTCGACAAACATTTGAAGGGGGCGGGGCAGGCGGCGACGGCGGCGGGCAACTGATTTAAGTAAGAGGTAAAAGAAAAGAGGCCACCCAGGAGCGGTGGCCTCTTTTTAACTTTGGTAGTTCGTCTCTTCCCGGAGCGAAAGATTTTCACTTAAGGAATGGAATAGGGTGTACGGGGATCGAACCCGTAGCCTCCGCCTTGAGAGGGCGGCGTGGTAACCAATTCCACCAACACCCCATAGACGTTGGATTATAGGTTTGCCTCCGCGCCGTTGGCAAGCGCGCCTTCCGGGTTTCAAGTCGCGGGCGTCTTTGCGGGTGGGCGCGCGGCCGGTGGTATAATTCGTCATAAAGGCGCGAGAGGTAAGGGCGCGCAGTAAAATTCTTAGAGCCGGTCGCGGAAGTCTCTCCTTTGATATTTTTCGGACACAGCATTTGCAGTTGAACTTATGCAGGACATTTCCCTCGATAGCAGTACGGGTGCGCCGGGCGGCGATGCCGGGGCGGGCGCGGATTTTCCCCTCGGCATCGCCGGTTTCCATTACAGCGACCTCTATCAGCCGCAACGCCTCGGCCAACTGACCGCAGCCTTCTACGCCGCGCTGCGTGCGGAAGACGCAACGCTCCACGACGCGCTCGCGGCATACGTCGGGGCGCGCGGCGCGAACCTGCGCGGAACAAAGGCCGAGTCGGAATTGCTCATCGCGGCCGCGCCGCACCTGTCGCGTTTCGTGGCGCGTCTGTTCGGCGTCGAGGCCGAGCGCGCGGCGCACGCGGAAGGCATCAGGGCGCAGGACGCCGTCTTTCAATTCAAGACGTTCATCTCGCGCCGCGCGTTGAAACGCGTCCCGCCCGGCAAGGCTCTCACCTTCGACGCCGACGCCGTTCAAGACGCCCTCGAACGCCTGCGCCGCGCCGTCTTCCCCGATGCGCTCGAAGCGCGCGACGCGGAACTCTCTGTCGCGCGCATGTGCGTGCGGCTGCTCGTGTGGGAGGAGCGTTTGGCGAAGGCGGCGGCGACGGGTGATGCGGCGGGTGGCGCGGACAGCGTGGGGGGCAGCGTCGGAAGTTTGCGGCGCGAGATCGGCGAGGCTCGTGAGCGCGCAGCGAAGACGGAGGCCGCGGATGCGTTGAAGGAATTTGAGATCGCCGCTGCCGGGGATGAGCCGCCGGATGAGGACGCGGCGTTTGTGCGGTCGGCTTTGCGTCTGGTCGAGACGTGGGCTGCGGTACACAGCACGCAAGCGGCGGCGAAGGCGCGCGTCGGCGGCTGGGTCAGTTTCCGCGTGCCGCATCCTTTGAACTATGAACACCTCGTCCAGATCGAACGTCACGACGCGGAATTGCCCGAGCGGATGCGCGGGTTGGATCAGAACCTGCGCCGCCGCGACGGTTTCGGGTTGACCGATGCGCGCGCGAGCCGCCGCGAGGTATTGGACGAAGTCCATTACTGTCTCTACTGCCACGAGCGCGACAAGGATTCCTGCTCGAAGGGCTTGCACGACTCGCAAGGCACGTTGAAGCGCAACCCGCTCGGCATCGCGCTCGAAGGCTGCCCGCTCGACGAGAAGATTTCCGAGATGCACGTCCTGCAACGCGACGGCGACTCAATCGGTGCGCTCGCCATCGTCATGATCGATAACCCGATGTGCCCGGGCACGGGTCATCGCATCTGCAACGACTGCATGAAGTCGTGCATCTTTCAGAAGCAGGAGCCGGTCAACATTCCGCAGGCCGAGACGGGCGTGCTGACGGACGTGCTCGCGCTCTCCTACGGTTTTGAAATCTACGCGCTCCTGACGCGCTGGAATCCGCTCAACGCCAAACGCCCGCACGCGCTTCCCTACAACGGAAAAAACGTTCTTGTCGTCGGCCTCGGCCCGGCCGGTTACACGCTCGCGCATTACCTCCTGAACGAAGGCTTCGGCGTCGTGGGCATCGACGGTTTGAAGATCGAACCGCTGAACGCCGCGCTCACGGGCGACGGCTACGCCCGCGTGCCGCGCGCCGTGGCCGACATCAAAGAGATCGAGTCGCCGCTTGACGCCCGCGTGCTCGCGGGCTTTGGCGGCGTCTCCGAGTACGGCATCACGGTGCGCTGGGACAAGAATTTTCTGACGATGATCCACCTCGCGCTGGCGCGCCGCGCGTCTTTTCGCTTCTACGGCGGCGTGCGTTTCGGCGGGACGCTCGACATCGAAGACGCGTGGGCTTTGGGATTCGACCACATCGCGATTGCGACGGGCGCGGGTCGCCCGACCATCGTACAGATGCGCAACAACCTGATGCGCGGCATCCGCAAGGCGTCCGACTTTTTGATGGCTCTGCAACTGACGGGCGCGTTCAAAGCGGACGCGCTCGCCAACCTGCAAGTGCGCCTGCCGGCAATCGTCATCGGCGGCGGGCTGACGGCGATAGACACGGCCACCGAGTTGTTCGCCTACTACCCCGTGCAGGTCGAGAAGATACTAGCGCGGCACGAAGCGTTGAGCGCCGAGTTTGGCGACGCCGAAATTCTCGCGCGCTTCGATGCGGAGGAGCGCGGCGTCTACGAGGAATTTCTCGCGCACGGGCGCGCGGTGCGCGCGGAACGCGAGCGCGCGGCTGCGGCCGGAGAGTTGCCGGACTTCGTGCCGCTCGTGCGCGCGTGGGGCGGCGTCTCAATCGTCTACCGGAAACGCTTGCAGGATTCACCCGCCTACCGTCTGAACCACGAAGAGGTCGTGAAGTCGCTCGAAGAGGGCATCAGTTACATCGAGAACATGAGTCCGGTCGAGGCCGTCGCGGACGAACACGGCGCGGTCGCGGGCTTGATCTTCGAGCGCATGCAGAGGGATGCGGAGACGGGCAGGTGGAAGGCTTCGGACGAAACCGTCAGGCTCCCGGCGCGCACGGTCTGCGTGGCGGCGGGCACCAGCCCGAACACGATCTACGAGCGCGAGCAGCCCGGCACCTTCAAACTCGACGAGTGGGGCGAGTTCTTCGCGCCGCATAAGATCGAGCGCGCGGGCGGCGACGACGGCGACGGCGCGGGCGGCGACGGCGCGGGCGGTGGCAGCAAGTTTCAACTCGTCGCGGCCGCGAAGGGCGAGCGCGGCTTTTTCACTTCCTACGAAAACGCGGGTCGTCTCATCTCTTACTACGGCGACAATCATCCGGTGTATGCCGGAAACGTCGTCAAGGCGATGGCCTCGGCGAAGTTCGGTTACGAGGAAGTGTGCGCGCTGTTCGCGGATGAGATCGCGGCAGTAGAGAAGGATATTGAAGGCGCGAGCGTGGGAGTTGACGCGCGCAGAGATGAGCGCGATGCGGCTCGCGCGGAGCAATTCGAGCGTCTGGTCGAGAAACTGGACGACGAGTTGATCGCGCGCGTGGTGCGCGTCGAACGACTGACGCCGACGATTGTGGATGTCGTCGTGCGCGCGCCGATGCAGGCGCGGAAGTTTCAACCGGGACAATTCTACCGCCTGCAAAATTACGAGACGGACGCGGCCCTGGTGGGCACGACGAAGCTGACGATGGAGGGCTTGGCGTTGACGGGCGCGTGGGTGGATAAGTCGGAAGGCTTGTTGAGTTTGATCGTGTTGGAGAT
>DATCWB010000522.1:0-16866 GCA_036566625.1 Pyrinomonadaceae bacterium | reverse complement strand
ACGCGAGCACACGCTCGACACTTATAACGCTGGCTGCCGCGCAGCGTGCGCCCATAAGTGCTTTGGTGTTCGATTGCATCGCAGTGCGGACATTGGCTCATCCACACAGCTTACAATACAACTTTGATTTAGACACTCCCTAGGAAGTCTGCGAAGTTTGCGCGGCGGGACAGAAGAAGCAGAACGGCGGCCTGACGCATTCGCCAATCAGTGAGGGCCGCCGACGGTCGGTTGTCCATTGTCTCGTGGCAATCAGGCGGGTCGTTAAAGATCGAATCGAACAACTGACCGCTGACGATTTTACTCGTCGAGATTGCGTACGAGGTTGACGTAGTCGCCGCGGTCGAAGCCGTTGGCGCGAAAGTAGTCTATGAGATCGCCGTCGTTCCAGTTGACGATGGTGTTGACGACCGAGACGTTGGCGCGGCGGAAACTGTCGAACAGCGCATCGAGCAGCGCGTTGCTCACGCCGCGCTGCTGGTAATCGGGGTCAACGCCGATGACTTCGAGCCAGCCCGCGAGCCGCGCCCCGAACTCCCAGCCGCGCACGTCGCCCACGACGAAGCCGACGACACGCCCGCCGTGCTCGGCGACAAGGCAGGTTGAGGGTGAACGCCCGATGTAATCGGCGGCCTTCGTCTCGTAGTAAGCCGCGTGGGGCTTGCCCGTGATCCGTTCGTTGATGCGCAGCAGTTCGTCGATGTCGCGCACGGTCATGCGGCGCACGCTGATGTCTTTCATACGTCTGGCCTTGAACGCCCTGTGCCGCCGGACGCCGCCGAAAACGCGCGTGGCGACCTTGCGCACGAGGCGCGGTTTGAACGAGCGACGGATGATGTTGCGATACGTCTCGTGGCCGGAGACGGCATCGAAGAGCGCATCGTACATCACGGGGTCAACTTTTCCGACATCGATCATCGGGTCGAGAAAGAGGCGCGCGCCCGCGAGCATCGCGCGGCGGACTGCGACGCCGTAAGCGTAGTCGGCAAACATGTCGCGGCACGCCCGCCGGTAGTGTGCGAAGGCCGCGCGCGAGACGCCGTGCGCGAGCATCGTCTCGGCCGCGCGCAAACCCGTGATGATCGCCGTCGAGATGCCCTTGCCTTTGAAGGGGCGCAGCCAGCCCGTCGCGTCGCCGACGAGCGCGTAGCGATGGCCGAACGCGCCGCGCGCGGGCGCGCTGGGGAAGCGACCTTCGTAATAGTTGATCGCGCGCTCGTCGAAGGGCGGGAGCAGCGCGCGCACTTCGGGAAGTTGGAGAAATCGGTCGAGGTCGGACGAGGAGACGCGCTCGCCCGCGATGTTGATCAGAATGTGATCGCCTTTCGGCGTGACCGCGCCGAACTCGATACGCGGACAATTGGGCGGAAGCAAAAACGCGTGGACGATGTGGCCGAGTCGCTCGCCCTGAAAGCCGTCTCCCGCCGCGATGGTCGTCAAATAACTCTTCAACCACTTCGACGGGCGCACGAACCCTCTCTTGCCGCCTCCGCTCGTCACCTCTTCAAAGACCGAAAGCATCGCCTCGTCCAAACCGAACGCGCCCACAACAACGTCGGCGCGTTCGTAGCGCGATTCGCTGTAGACGCGCACCTCGTCGAGCGCGCCCTCGCGCACGAACTCGACGCCCGTCACGCGCGACTCGACCACTTCCGCGCCGAGTTCACGCGCGCGCTCCAGGAGGAATCGATCAAACTCCGCGCGCTCGACGGCGTAGGTCGCCTGTCCGTGCCCGGCCGCGCTCGCCTGCGCGCCGTGCCCCATGAGCAGCACGTTCTCGCGCGCCCCGTGCAGGCGATAGCCGAAAATCTGCCGCTTGATGAGCGCGCGCGGCAGGTGTACGTCCAAGTCGCGCGCGAGCACCTCTTCGATGGGCGGCGAGAGCACGCCGACGCATTGATTGGCATGGACGTTGAAGTCCTTGCCCTCGAAGATGAGCACTCGCAAAGCGAGCCGGAGCAGGCGCGCGCCCTGCAACAACTTGATGGCGCACGCCGCCCCGCCCGGCCCGCCGCCGATAACGACGACCGTCGAACCGTCTTGTAAACGACAATCGCGCAAAAGGTTTTCCCGCGAGATGGCAGCCTCGGCCGCGCCACTCGCCCGCCGTCAAAAATGGTGCGGCCATTTTAGCGCGTGCGTGAAGGCGCGACGCAGAAATTTATTCCCGCCGACAGACGCGCCCCGACAGACGCGCGCCGATAGACGCGTGCCGCCCACCCCACCTGAACGCACCTGAACGCGTAACCGTCTGCGCCGCCCGCAATCACAGGCAGCCAGGGACGATTCATGGACGCGTGGCGGCGGGGCTGTTTCTGAACAGCTTGACGACGAGCGCGACGAGACAGGCTATCAACAGCGCGGCCGTAGCCCACATCAGAAACAGCTTCACGGTCGTCATCGCGCTGGAAAAGCGCGCCAGACCGAAAGGCCGGTAGGTGGCCGAGTAGCGTTGCAATATCCACAGCAGGCTGAGATTTTCCAGATAGTCGAAGACGGCTATCACGACGGGCAGGAAGGCGAGATAGCGCAGCCACGTCTGTGTGGCGGGCAGCAAGGCCGGCAGCAGGGCGGCGAGCAGAATCGCGACCGTGACGGAGTAGATTAGGGGGTAGACGAGATCGAGATAGATGAACCGAATGTGCGCGCGAATCTCCTTGCCGTCCGGGGAATACATGTCGAGCATGTCGAAGAGGTCTTGAGGCCGCCAGCACCACGTCTGGTCAGTCGAGAAGTACCGGTCGCCGAGACGTTCGATGATGGGGTTTTTCGGATTGAAGCGGCCGAGCAGGACGGTCGAGCCGGCGAATATGACGAGCGCGAGCAACGCCGTGGAAGGTTTGATGAAGAATTGACCGAACGACATTGTGCAGCGGCCTCCCTGTGGAGAATTGAGAGAGCGTAGGGCGCGCGAAGTTTACCCGTTGCACGACGCAGGAATCCAGTCGCAAATTCGCCCGCCGCACTATATCGAAAGTTTACCCGTGCATATGACTTCCGGCCGATGCGGGCTGAGAGAGCGTTCGTTATACTCCGCGAGCTTGAACCAGAAGACAACAGGCCAACAACAACTCAGCCCAACTCAGGAGATAAAGACCTCCCCCATGTCAAATCACCCTGCCCGCCCGCCGGCCAATTCATCCGGTAAACACGCCGCCCCGTCCAAGCGTCGTCTTCGTCAAACAACCCTGACGTTATTTTTCGCGCTCGCCCTCTCGCTGCTCGCCTGCGCCCCCGCCGCCCGCGCACAGGCGATGCTGTGGACGCACAAGCCCACGCAGGAGATCAAGTGGTATCGCCTGACGGAGGCCGGCACGCTGCTCGTCGGCACGGACGCGGGGCTGTACATGCTGAACCCCGAAACGGGCGCGACGGCGTGGAAGCGCGACGATTTCAAGGGCGTGAACGAGTACCAGACGCAGGAGATCGCGGGCACGCCGCTGCTCCTCGTCAGCGACAACTCCGGGTCAATCCAGAAGAAGACGAAGCTCTCCGCGCTCGACGTGTTAACGGGGCAGACCGTCTGGGAGACGGAACAACTCAAAGGCTCGGCGGTGCAGGTCTCGCCCGTCTATGACAAGGACATGGTGCTGCTGCTCACGGTCGTCAGTAACTCCGCGACCAAAGATAAGCCGGACATCACCGCGCTGAAACTCTCGACCGGCGCGCTGCTCTGGCAATCGGAGTTGACGGACAGCGTCGATCTCTACGGCATGGAGCGCGGCAGTAAATACTTCCCGAAGTTCGACCTCTCCGGCGCGCAGCCGCCCGTCTTCGACGGGGACTCCGTCTATTTCACCTACGCCGGTCTCCATCGTTACAACCTCTCGGACGGCAAACTCGTCTGGAGTTTGAAGTACGACGTGACCGAGGGCAGGATCAAACTCGGTAACGCGCAGGCCGTGATCGAAGGCGACACGATTTACACTTCGGCCAAGGGTCAGGTGCGCGCGATTGATAAGAACACGGGCGCGGTCAAGTGGGCGAGCAAGGATTTCGGCGGCGCGGTGGCCGAGATGCACCTGCGCGCGGGCGTGCTCTACGGCCGGCTCGGCGGCACGTTCTACGATTTCGGCAAGCGCGAGTACGTCGTCAAGAAGCCGCTCGGCGTCGTCGCGCTCGACCCGCGCGCGGGCACGGCCAACTGGTTTTACGACAAGGCCGACGACAGCATCACCAACCTCGCTTTCCTCCCCGACCAGAATCAGATTCTCATCGCCGACAGCAAAAACCTGATCGCGCTCGACACCGCCGCCACCGGCAAGGCGAAGGAGGTCTACAAGGTCAAACTCGAATTCAAGTTCAACCTCGGCGCGGCGGCCACCGTGGCTAAGGTCGCCAAGTTCGGCTTCGGCGGCCTCTCCGCGCTCGGCTCGAAGGGCGCGGACACGACGGACGAACCCATCTCCATCAGCCGACGCGAGAACGGCACGGTGGTCGTGCGCGGCAAGCAACACCTGCTCGCCTTCGACCCGCGCACGAAACAGATTCCGTGGTCAACGAAGTACGCCGCGCCCGGCGTCCCCGGCTGGCAGAAGATCGCCATGACGGCGATCACCATCGCCAGCGCGGCGATGTCGAATTCGGCCGAGGCCGCTTACGCTTCGCAGGGCAACTGGCGGAGCGCGGGCGACTCGAACCGCAACTTCATCAACGCCATGTCTTCCTACGAGCAGTTCATGTCGAAGCGTCACAGCGCGACGAAGGCGGGCGGCCTCTACGTCTACGTGCTGACGGACGTGAAGCAGGAGAAGGAGAAAGGCGCAGGGATAGTCGGCGTCAACATGGAGACGGGGCAGGCCGACCGCCAGATCATGTTCAAAGACAAAGAGCCTGACTACGAGGTGGACGAAGCTTCGGGGCGCGTCTTCAACCTGAAGAACAGCAGGGAACTGAACGCCTACGTGGTGAAATAGCACAAGCACGGGGAACTGTTAAGCCTTCACCGCCGCGGACACGAAGGCCGCGTTAAGGGGGCGCAGAGAAGATTCAATTCTCTGCGCCCCCTTTTGTGTCCCTGAGGCGAATGCCTTGACGGCGCGACGCGTTAAATTGATTTCAACATGAGCGCGAGTTCGACGGCGCGGCGCGGGGCGACGCCGCCCCATCCCTGCCGGTCAATCTCGATGCCGGGAAGTCGCTCGGCCGTCTCGATCAAAATGCGTTTGACCTGTTGCGGCTTGAGTCGGGGATTGGCTTCGAGCATGCACGCGATAATCGAAGAGACGATGGGCGCGGCGAACGACGTGCCGTCAACGTACTTGTAGTGCTCGCTGATCACGTCGGCCTCGTGGAGTTTGATCGTGATGAGGTGGCGCAGGAGCGAGGTGCGCAGGTCGCGCGCGTTGTAGAGGTCTGTGTCCACCCCGGCGTGCGCTTCGATGATCGAGTGCAGTTCTTCGTCCGAGGCTTTGTCGAGCGTGGCGTAGAGTTCGGCTTCGTCGGCGGTCGGCGTGTGCGGGAGGATGGGCGCGGGAACCCAGATGCCGGGCGCGATGATCTCGGGTTTTTGCAGGCCGTCAATCGTCGGGCCGTAGGACGAGCGATACATGCCGCGCCGGGCGCGGTCGAGCGAATTCTGGTCGTCGAGTCCGCCGACGGTGATAGAGGCGGGCGCGCTTGCCGGGGGCAACACCGGATGCCCCGGCATCTGCCCCGCGTTCCCCGCCGCGCAGACGACGATCAAGCCCTCTTTGACGGCGCGCTCGACCGTCTGCGCCAACTCGTTGTGCAGGTAGGATTCCTCGTCGTCGCCGCCCGCCGAGATGTTGACGACGCGAATGTTGTACTGCTCGCGGTGCGCGAGCACCCATTCGAGGCCGTCCTGAATGTTGCGCTCCGAGATGCGACCCGTCAGGGCCAGTTTGACGAGCACGACGTTCGCTTCGGGCGCGATGCTGCGATAGAAGCCTTTCGAGAGCGAGCCGTTTCCGGCCGCCACCACCGAAGTCATCATCCCGTGCCAGCTCGCCGGATCGCTCGTCTCCAGAGAAGTTTTGTGATCGGGCACGATGCTGTGATAGGCGAGGATGCGGTTGTCGGGCGTCGTCAGATCGGGGTGCTTGTAAAAGCCCGAGTCGAGGAAGGCGATGGTCACGCCGCGACCCGTAAAGCGGTCGTCGGCGTCGAGCCTGAGCGGCGTCGGCAAGACGAGTCCGCCCTGCTCGAAGATGACGGCATCCGTCTTCAGTTGGGTACGCGCGCGCTCGAACATCTCCACGCAACGTTTGCACACCACGCCAACGAACTGCCCGGCGGGGGCATTTGCCGACACCAGCGCGCGCAGCCACTCGTCGAGCGCATCGAACGGCGTCAGTTCGTCTTTCGACTCGCGCCCGCAGACCGGGCAGGTCGGGAAACCCATCACCCTGTCGTGCGGCGCGACCGCCCCATCAACCGGAATCAACTCTGACACCTTAGACTGAACCTCGCTCTCTTCTAACTTACGGACGACGAACGATAACACAGGGCGCACGGCGAGACGGAGCGTTGAAGGCTCAACTTTGAGTCGCGAAATTGTGGCGGTCGCGTGTCTCGCGCACGCGCGGCTTCAAGGGTTGTGATTCTCGCGGCGGGCGTGTAAGTTAAGGTCAAAACCGAGAGGCTACAAAACATCATGGCAGAACAAGAGAAGCAGACGAGCGTCGCGGACATCTTCCGCCGCGCGCAGGCTATCCGGCGCGAGCGTCCAGACATGGCGCTCAAGGATTTGAAGGCGCAACTCGTGCGCGAATACAGGGGCAAGCCGTTTCCGCCCGTCTATAACCTGACGATCCCCGAACAGGACGCGCGCGCGCCCGAAGAGGATTGGTCGGCCGGTCTCTCGCTCGTCCTGCGCGGCATCCAGCGCGAGGACTGGAAGGACGTGGCCGACGGCATCGCCCTCAGCCTCGACCAGACCGACCGCTACGAGCAGGAGCGCGGCCACGGCGGGGCAGCCGACGAATGGCACGACCGCAGCGTGGGCATGCGCGAGCCGCTCGCCAAGGGCGTGGGCAAGTGGATGCCCGAAGAGTTGATGAACCTGGCGGAACGTTCAACTAAGAAGTGATACGTGACAAGTGACAAGTGACAAGTCAGCAAACTGACAGGATGTTTTAACTTGTCACTCGTCACTTGTCACTCGTCACTGTTTTGGAGCGTTATGAGTTTTCTGAGCGGCTTGATGAGAGACGAGGATTACCAGCGCGAAGACCCGCGCCCGGCCGAGGCGTTGGCGGACGGCGAGATCGTCATCAGCCCCGACACGCGGCGCGAGCGTCGCCTGCCGCCCGGCCAGACGCGCACGCGCAAGTGGCCTGTCCTCGACGCGCACGGCACGCCCGACATCGATCCGGCGACGTGGAAGTTTGAGATCGAAGGATTGGTGGAGCGTCCGCTGGCGTGGTCGCTCGACGAATTCCTGGCCTTGCCCGCGACGAAAGTTTACGCGGACTTTCATTGCGTGACGCGCTGGTCGCGCCTCGACAACGTGTGGAGCGGCGTGACGACGCGCGAACTGGCGAAA
The DNA here is from genome assembly GCA_036566625.1 of Pyrinomonadaceae bacterium. GTDB lineage: Bacteria > Acidobacteriota > Blastocatellia > Pyrinomonadales > Pyrinomonadaceae > JAIVJZ01. The sequence goes on along the minus strand of DATCWB010000522.1, from coordinate 9,359 downwards.
CTTGTCGGTATCAAACCTGAAGCGAAATACGTCGTCGCGCTCGCTTACGATTACGGGTGGACGACGAACGTGCCCATCGAATATTTCCTCGCCGAAGATTCGCTCGTCGCGTGGTCGCACGACGGACGGCCGATCCCGCCCGAACACGGCGGCCCGGCGCGTCTCATCATCCCGCAACTTTACGCGTGGAAGTCCGCGAAGTGGATCAAGGGCTTGCGCTTCCTCGCCGAAGACCGCGCGGGCTTCTGGGAAGAAGGCGGCTATCACATGCGCGGCGTTCCCTGGCAGGGGCGCGACGGCGAACGCTTCCGTTACCAGAGCGACGAATAACAACAGCCGCGCATCGCCGCCCGCACGAGCAAATGAACCCTTTCGACTACGTCTCGGTCATCTTCTCGGTGGTCATCGGCCTCGGCCTGTCGCACCTGCTCGACGGCTACGTCGAACTGGTCAAGGCGCGCCGCGTCGTCAAGTTCTACTGGGTGCATTCGCTCTGGATCGCGCTCACGTTCCTCGGCCACATCTTCCTCTGGTGGACGATGTGGGGCCTGCGCCACCACCGCGACTGGAACTTCTTCGCCTTCCTGCTCGTCCTCGTCGCGCCGGTGCTGCTCTATGCCGCCGCCGCACTGCTCATTCCGCGCCCGGAGTCGGGCGAGGCCGTTAACCTGCGCGATTATTACTACGAGAACAGTTCGCTCACCTTCGGCGTCTACACGGCCTTCGCGCTCGCCCTGCTGGCGGTGAATACGCTGCTGCCGGGCGGACGGCTGTTGCAACCCATCAACTACCTGCTCGGGCTGACCTGCGTCCTGCTTGGCGCGTCCGCCGCTACGAAGAACGCGCGCCACCACGCCGCGCTGGCGATGCTCTTCGTGCTGATGTTTCTGGCTTTCGTCTTGATGTTCGGATTGCGGCTGCGCGGCGCGTGACGGGTCGTGGGTCGCACAGTCGCCGCGCCTACGGCGGAATCGTTAATTTATGCGCTTCATATTTCTGTTACAACAGCTCGCCCCCACGCCGCAGACTCCGGCCACGCTCACGGAAGTTTTTACGGAGTTGCACCACAGCCTGCTGCGCGCGCTGCCCGGCATGTTCCGGGGCGTGCTCGTCTTCCTCGTCTTCTGGATCGTGGCCGGGGCGGGGCGGCGCGTCATCGCGCTGGCCGCGCCGCGCGTGCGCGCGGACACGGGCGTCGTCCTGCTGCTGTCGAGAATTTATTACTACGGCATTCTCATCTTCGGCACGATCACCGCGCTCGGGGCGGCGGGCATGAACGTGAGCGCGCTCGTGACCGGGCTTGGCCTGACGGGCTTCGCGCTCGGCTTCGCCCTCAAGGACGTGCTCTCGAATCTGCTCTCGGGCATCATGCTGCTCCTCTACCGCCCGTTCAATATCGGCGACCGGATCAGGATGGGCGAATATGAGGGGATGATCGAAACCATCCGCATGCGCGACACGCTGGTGCGCGCCGGCGACGGGCGGCTCATCGTTATCCCCAACACGAAATTGATCACGGAAGTCGTGGTCAATTACACACAGGGGCGACAGCAGGACGCGGAAGCCGTCGGGAGCGATACTGCGGCAGTAGTTCGTTCCCCCGCCCCCGCTTCGCCCGCGCCCGCCGAGAGCGAAGAATACTGGCCGCCGCAACAGTAATTTTACATTCTTAACGCAACCGCGCGCCCCCTTGATCGTATCTAAATACCAGACAATCGAGAGAGTTGACCTGAGTTAGAGCAACTAAAAATATCCGTATTTTTTAACAACAGAGGGACAGAATATGAACAACGAAATCCTTACCACACAGCCCGCCCCGCGCGTGGCGCTACCGTGGGCGCGGCTGGCCTGCGCGCTCTTCGCCGCGTTCCTCTTCGTCGGGTGTAATTCGGTCGGGTCGAAGGCGACGGAGATGGGCAACCCGCAGCTTAATTTCGCGCCCGCAGCGACGACGACGGGCGCAGGCGTCGCCCAGCAGAATTCTTACGCCGACGTGGTGGCGCGCGTCGCCCTGGCAGTCGTCACGGTGCGCTCCGAGCGGCGCGGGCGCGCGGCGCAGCAGCACCCGTTCATGGACGATCCCATGTTCCGCGAATTTTTCGGCCAGCGCATGCCGAACATGCCGCAGACGCCCCGCCGCGAAGAGGGCTTGGGTTCGGGCGTCGTCGTCACGGCCGACGGCTACATTTTAACGAATCATCATGTGGTTGACGGCGCTGACGAGATCAAGGTGGAGTTCACGGATCGCCGCGTGCTAACGGCGAAAGTCGTCGGGTCTGATCCGCCGTCCGACCTCGCCGTGTTGAAGATTGAGGCGTCGAATTTGCCGGTCTTGCCGCTCGGCGACTCGGATAAGGTGCGCGTCGGCGACATGGCGCTCGCCGTCGGCAACCCGCTCGGCATCGGCCAGACCGTGACCGCCGGTATCATCTCCGCCAAGGAGCGCACGACTTCGGGCGTCGGCGACGGCAGCTTCGCCAACTTCATCCAGACCGACGCGCCGATCAATCGCGGCAACTCCGGCGGCGCGCTCGTCAACACGAACGGCGAACTGATCGGCATCAATTCGCAAATCCTGTCGCCCACCGGCGGCAGCATCGGCATCGGCTTCGCCATTCCCTCCAACATGGCGAAAGGCGTGATGGAGCAGTTGGTCAAGGGCGGAAAGGTGCGGCGCGGCCAACTCGGCGTGCAAATTCAGGAGGTCACGTCGGACATCGCCGCCAGCCTCGACTTAAAGGAAGTGCGCGGCGTCATCGTCGGCGCGGTCACGCCGAATAGCGCGGGCTAGCGCGCCGGTCTGAAACAGGGCGACGTGATCATGGCCGTGGGCGGCGCGGCCGTCAACGACGTGAACTCCCTGCGCAACCGCATCGCCAGCACCGCGCCGGGCACGGAAGTGACGCTCACAATCATGCGCGACGGGCGCGAGCAGCAGGTGCGCGCGACGCTCGGCGAGTTCACGCAGACGGCGCGGCGCGAGGGCGAACGGGGCGGCTCTGAACGGGGCGGCGACGCGGGCGCGGGCAGTGAGACGACCGGAAAACTCGGCGTCCGCGTGCAGCCGCTCACGCCCGAACTCGCGCGCGAGTTAGAGTTGTCGCCGGACATGCAGGGAGTGGCCGTGGCGGACGTTGATCCTAACGGCCCCGCCGCCGATGCGGGAATCCAACGCGGCGACGTGATCGTGCAAGCCAACCGCCAGGCCGTCCGTTCGGGTGCGGATTTGGCCGCCGCCGTCGGGCGCACGGGCACGCGCCCCGCGCTCCTGCTCGTCAACCGGCGCGGTAACACGATCTTTCTCACCGTCAGGCCGCGGGCGTAAAGTCAGGTCGAAAGCGAAAAGGCAAAGGGCAAAAGTGAAGCGGGAAGCACAAATCGCTTTCCCTCTTCGCTTTTGCCTTTTAGTTTCGGCAGCTACTTTCGCCTTTTTACCGTTGCCTCATTCCGGGTGTTATACTTCGCACACTCCCGTTAATGACAGAGCGTAAATTTTAGAGCGCGTTGACCGTCTCTCGCGCAGACGAGTTTTCACCCGAAGATGTCCCTGAACGAATCGCAAACTAAAACAGCCGACGCGCCGCGCGGCAAAGCCGACGCCGTGCCCAGAGACGCCGCCGCCGTCATCCTCGTGCGCGACAGGCAAGGCGAGCGCGTGCCGCAAATCTTCTGGGCGCGGCGCAGCGAACGCCTTGCCTTCCTCGGCGGCTTCCATGCTTTTCCCGGCGGGCAGCGCGATGCCGAAGACGCGTCCACGCCGGTCGAAAACTCGCCCGACCCGGAGACGGCGGCGATGATCGCGTGCGCCGCCCGCGAGTTGTTTGAAGAACTCGGCGTGCTCGTCGCACGCGGCGCGGACGCGCTGACGAAAGGCCAACTCGTCTCCGTCCTCGACGATCTCAGTTCCGAGCGCATGACCTTCCCGCAACTGCTCGCGCACTACGGCCTCCAACTCGACGCGCGCGATTTCACTTTCGCCGGGCGTTGGGTCACACCGCCCTTCAGCCCTCGCCGCTTCGACACCTGGTTCTTTCTCGCGCGCTGCCCACGCAAACAAGAGCCGCGCATACGCACGGCCGAGTTCGAGAGCGGCGAGTGGACGCGCGCGACTGATGCCGTCGGGCGTTGGGAACGCTCGGACGCGCTCGTCGCGCCTCCCGTACTGCACGCCCTGAGAGTTTTGAGCGACGGCTTGACGGACGAGACGGTCGGGCGTTTTTTGAGCGTCCCGCAAGCGCGCCGCGAGCCGGTGCGCCGCATCGAGTTTATGCCCGGCTTCATCTGCTTCCCCCTGCGCACGCCGACGAAGCCGCCCGCCACGCACACGAACGCATACCTCGTCGGCCATGGTGAACTCGTCATACTAGACCCCGGCTCGCCCTACGAAGACGAACAGGCCGCGCTCGTCGCCTGCGTGGACGAACTGCTGGCCGAAGGGCGCACCATCCGCGAGATCATCCTGACGCATCATCACCCGGATCACGTCGCGGGCGTGGACGCGCTTCGACGCCATCTCGGCGGTCGCGTGCCTGTCGCAGCGCACCGGCTGACGGCGGAGAGTTTGCGCGGACAGGTGCAGACGGATCGCTTCATCGAAGACGGAGACATGATCGAACTGGCGGGCAACCCCGCTCTCACGCTTCGCGCCATGCACACGCCGGGGCACACGCGCGGCCATCTCAGCTTTTACGAGGCGCAGACCGGCGCGCTCATCACGGGCGACAATATCGTCGGCCTCGGTTCGGTTCTGATCGATCCGCCCGAAGGCAGCGTGCGCGATTATCTCGCGTCGCTCGAACGCTATCGCGCCCTCCTGCCCCACGTCAAAGTCCTCTTCGGGGGGCACGGCCCGGCGGTCGCCTCGCCGCGCAGGAAGATCGAGGAATACATCGCGCACCGGCTCGAACGCGAGCGAAACATCCTCTGCGCCATCCGCGCGGGCGCGCACACGCCGCCGGAGATCGTTGCGCGCGTCTACACGGACGTTAACCCGAAAGCGCACGTCATGGCCGTGCGCGCGGTGCTGGCGCATCTCGAAAAACTCGAAGCGGACAATCTCGTCCTGCGCACGGCTGACGGGAATTTCGTCGCGCGTGATGCGAACGCCGCGGACGGTTGAGCAATGGCGAGGGTGCAAAGGTGCGAGGGCGCGCTCGTGCCGCGCGTACGACACGAACGGCGAATGCTTCGACCGAGTCCGCTACGCTATGACGAAAGAGGAGCGGGAAGCGTCGCCTTTCAAATTGTGAACGACGAGACGGCGGCGCGTGCCGTTCAGGGTCAAAAGCTAAGACTTCGGCAATCATTAGAACGACAGGGGAAGTAATTTTAAAGTAATGACACAGGCAAAAACTTTAGGCGAGTTGAAGCGGCAGAATTATCAAGCGCGCACGGTCAAAGACGAACTGCGCGCAAACCTCATCACGAAACTGCGCGCGGGCGAGCGTCTGTTCCCCGGCATCGTCGGCTACGACGAGACGGTCGTGCCGCAGATCACGAACGCCATCCTCGCGCGGCACAACCTGATCCTGCTCGGCCTGCGCGGCCAAGCCAAGAGCCGCATCATCCGCCAGTTGACGAACCTGCTCGACGAGCAGATTCCGGCCATCGCCGGTTCGGAAGTCAACGACGATCCGTTTCGCCCCATCAGCGCGTACGGTCGTCAATTGATCGAAGAGCTGGGCGACGAGACGCCGGTCGTGTGGGTGGGCAGAGATGCGCGCTTCGTCGAAAAACTCGCCACGCCCGACGTGACCGTCGCCGACATCATCGGCGACGTTGACCCGATCAAGGCCGCGAAGGGCGGGCATCTCCTGAGCGACGAACTCACGATCCACTACGGCCTGCTGCCCCGCGCCAATCGCGGCATCTTCGCCATCAACGAACTGCCCGACCTCGCGGGCAAGATTCAGGTCGGCCTCTTCAACATCATGCAGGAGGGCGACGTGCAGATCAAAGGCTATCCCGTGCGCTTGCAGTTGGACGTGATGCTCGTCTTCTCAGCCAACCCTGAAGACTACACCGCGCGCGGCAAGATTATCACGCCCTTGAAAGACCGCATCGGCGCGGAAGTCTCCACGCACTACCCGGCAGACCTCCAACTCGGCGTCGAGATCACCAGACAGGAAGCGTGGACTGTGCGCGAAGGCTTCGGCGGCACTTTGCGCGTGCCCGATTTCATACGCGAACTCATCGAGCAGATCGCCTTCGAGGCGCGCGACGACCAGCGCATAGACAAACGCTCCGGCGTCTCGCAGCGTCTCCCGATCACGGTCATGGAATCCGTCGTCTCGAATGCCGAACGCCGCGCGCTCCTGACCGGCGAGGAAGAGATCGTGCCGCGCATCTCGGACATTTACGCCGCCCTGCCCTCCATGACCGGCAAGATGGAACTCGAATACGAAGGCGAGCAGGTGGGCGCAGGGCGCATCGCCAGAGACCTGATCAAACGCGCCGCCGGGGAAATCCACGAAGGCTACTTCGTCGGCATAGACTTCGCTCCGGCCGTCCGCTGGTTTGACGAAGGCAACAACCTGCGCCTCGCCGACACGGCCTCGGCCTCGGAGTGCGTCACGCTCCTCGAAGCCGTGCCCGGACTCATCGAGACGGTCACGATCCCCTTCGACTTCAAACGCACGGACGAAGCCCAACTCATCGCCGCCTGCGAGTTTGCGCTCGAAGGTCTCTACGCCGGGAACAAGATCAGCCGCAACGAGGAAGGCGGCTACACGGCCGCCACCAAAGCCAGGAAGGATCGTCGCGGCATGATCTATGATGACCTGACCGAGACGGGACGCTTCAGCTAAGGAGTCTGGAAATGGAAAGGACGTTCAACGCCGTCTACCTCAAAGTGCCGGAGGGCTACGTCGGCTTCGTCGAAGAACTGCCCGGCGCAAACGCGCAAGGCTCAACGCTGGAAGAAGTGCGCCGCAATTTGAATGATGCGGTCGAGACGATCCTTGAAGCTAACTATGCGTTGACCTTGATCGGAACAGACGGCGAAGAGGTGATCCGCGAACCGATCTCCGTCTCGACCCGTGAATAGAGAAAAATCGGGTCTTTCTATTCACGATTCACGATTCACGATTTACTACTTATGAAGTTCATCCGCTATTCAAAATTCAAAGGCTTCGACGTGTCGGGCGTCAACCTCGGCGACCTGATGGAGGCGTTGCAGGACAGCCTGTTGCAATCGGGCTACGACGACGATTACTACTGGACGCGGCAGCGGCGGCCGCAGGACACGTCGCTCGACGCATTGAGGGAAGCCCTGCTGCGCGCGCTCCTGGAGACGGGCGAGATTGACGAGCAGCAGGTCAGGGAGATGCTGGCGGAGAACGAGGGGCAGTTCAAGGGGTCGCAACTCGAAGAGTTGTTGAATGGGCTGATCGAGCGTTTGGTGGAAGAGGGCTTTTTGAATTTGCATGAAGAGCCGCCGCAGGAGCAGGGGCGACGCATGCGCGGGCAGGGCGGGCCGGGGCGCGTTGACGAACAGCAACAGCCGCCGCCGCGCAACGTGAAGTTTGACGTGACGGAGAAGGGGCTGGATTTTCTCGGCTATAAGACGCTCAGGAATTTATTGGGCAGCATGGGCAAGAGTTCCGTCGGGCGGCACGACACGCAGCACCTTTCGACGGGCGTCGAGGCGTCGCAGGCGTCGAAGCTGTATGAGTTCGGCGACACGATCAATTTAGATGTGAACGCAACGCTGATGTCGGCGATCCGGCGCGAAGGGTTGGGCGTGCCGCTCAATCTCGAATACCGCGATCTCTACGTCCAGCAGTGCGATTATCAATCTTCGTGCGCCACGGTCGTCATGCTCGACTGCTCGCATTCGATGATCCTTTACGGCGAGGATCGGTTCACGCCCGCCAAGAAGGTCGCGCTCGCGCTGGCGCATTTGATCCGCACGCAGTACGTGGGCGACTCGCTCAAGGTCGTGCTCTTTCACGACGACGCGGAGGAGTTGCCGCTCGCGCGCCTTGCGACGACGCAGGTCGGCCCCTACCACACGAACACCGCCGAGGGCTTGAAACTCGCGCGCCGTCTCTTGCAGGCGCAGCGCAAAGAGATGAAGCAGATCGTGATGGTGACGGACGGCAAACCCACTGCCTGTTTTCTCGACGGCGCGGCCGGATCAAGAGGCGGCGGCGCGGCGCGTCGCTCGACAGCGGGCGCGGGCAGCGGCGCGGCGCGCCGCCTCTACAAGAATTCGATGGGACTCGACCCTATCGTGATGGACGCGACTTTCCGTGAAGTGCAGGCGTGTCGCAAGGCCGGGATCATGATCAACACGTTCATGCTCGCCTCGGACTATTACCTCGTCGAGTTCGTCAAACAGATGTCGCAGATGACGAACGGCAAAGCCTACTTCGCCACCCCCGGCAACCTCTCGCAGTTCGTCCTGATAGATTTCCTGAAACGGAAGAAAAGCCGGGTGAAGTGAATTGCGGATTGCGGAATGTGGATACCCGGAATCCCCCAATTTAGCTCAGCAATTATTACCAGCCATTAGTAATACAACTATTATGATGACGAAAACTATGCACCCCCAATTTGAATCACTGCTATTGGTCGGATTAGTCGACTTAATCGTATCAGTTGACTTAGCACGCTTTTTCGCAGAAGTTGGTACAGTTGGAAGATCAACCTTTATATTTACATACTGCTCTGCAAAGCGTCTTTTAAGTTCTTCTTTTATCCGGTTTGATTCTCCGGTTTCCAGCGTCTGAGTAAGTAACTTCTCTAACTGCTCTGTTGCATATTGAGCATATTTAGGGTCGGGATTATTGCTAGACATAAATCACTCCTACTGGCCGCAGAATCTCGGCCTTTATGTTTCAAGCAATTTATTCTTGATGCCGAGGAGGCTTCGGACTCTATCAGGTGATAATGAAACCAACTCCATCTTTTCCAGTGTTGCAATCGTTGCATTAAGAGCCCCAATATTACTTTGCACAATCTGCATCACAGCAACCGCTTCAAGTAGATTAATTTGGCTTTTAGCATTATCTCTGATAGCTCTTAAGGTCGGCAGTCTCTTTTTGACTGTGCCAGTTTCGCTAATCAACTCTTTAATGGTTTTCACGTAGTCGTCCCACTCATTTACCACGATGTCGATTGACTGCTCCCTGTTCCTTATATCAAGTAGAATTTGCTCTCTTACCGCGGCATCAACTTCATCTGTCTGAACCTGCTTTTTTAGCTGCTCTTGCTCTGACCGAAACTGTTCAAATTTTTTACGCATCGTTTCATGTAGATTCTCTATTTCATCAATGCCTTGAACCTTAAAAGATTCAATATAACCAATTACGAAATCTGTTAATTCATAGACCAGCAAAGCGTTTCCAAAGATCAGG